>CAMWOD010000269.1 GCA_947175715.1 uncultured Porphyromonadaceae bacterium | reverse complement strand
AGTAAAGGAAGGCGACAATATCGAAAAGGCCTTAAAGAAATTCAAACGTAAATACGAAAAAACCGGTGTGGTAAAGGAACTCCGTCGTCGTCAGGCATTTGCGAAGCCCTCAGTGCCCAATCGCAAGAAGATGATGAAGGCTGTTTACGTGCAGCAGCTTCGTGCAGCTGAGGAATTATAATAGGTCGTCCCTCAATTTTATTTGGATTTACCACAAGAAAGGCCTAAATTCGTTGCGGACAGTCAGCGCATCCTAAGGATTACTGACAACAACGGATTTTGAACTATGACGATAGATGCCTTTCTTACATATATAAGGTGTGAACTGAATTATTCGGTCCACACCGTTTCGTCATATACCTGCGATTTGTACCAGTGGGCCGAATTTACCACTAAAGGTAAGCCTGAAACGCTAAAGCCCGAGCTGGTGACTACCGCCGACTTGCGATTGTGGGTGGTAGGTCTAGCCCAGCAAAAGTGCTCAAATGCCACCGTGCGCCGCAAGATACAGTCGGTGCGGGCATTCTATCGGTACTTGATGACTCAGCATGGGCTTAAATCCAATCCTGCATCCGATCTTCAGCTGGCAAAGCTCTCAAAGCCGCTTCCTCCTTATATACGTCCGGCTGATACCGCCGAGATGATAGATAATATGCGTGAGCACACACTGAGTGATGACTTCTTGGCAGTGCGCAATGCCTTGATAATCGATATGCTCTACACCACCGGAATGAGGTGTAGTGAGCTGACTGAGTTGCTCGACGTAGATGTTGATACCGTGAAGGGTGAACTAAAAGTGCACGGAAAGCGTAATAAAGATAGAATAATACCCTTTGGCAACGAACTTGCAAAGATGATTGATAAATATCGCATGATACGCCAGCGCACCATAGGACCCACGACACTGATGTTTGTCAACCGCGACAAGCTGCCGATGTCGCGGTCGTCGGTATACTATGTGGTGAGCAAGACGATGAAGGCCGAGGGTGTTATCACGTCGCAGCACGGACCGCATGTGCTCCGCCACTCTTTCGCCACCGACCTGCTCAACAATGGTGCCGACCTGGCCGCCGTGCAGCAGTTGCTCGGACATGAATCAATAGCTACAACTCAGGTATATACACATATTACCTATCGTGATCTTCAATCCAATTACAAACTGGCGCACCCACGCGCTTCAAAAAAAGGAGGATAAACCATGGAAGTAAGAATTCAAGCCATCCATTTCGACGCCAACCAACGTCTTGTTGATTTCATTAATAAAAAGGTAGACCGCGTATTGCGTCGAGTACCCGATGCTACCGACGTTGAGGTAACTCTTAAGGTAGTAAAGCCCGAAACCGCAATGAACAAGGAGGCAATGGTGAAATTCACCATACCTCAGACCGCTGAGCTTGTGGCCGATAAAGTAGCCGACACATTTGAGGAGGCTGTTGATCAGTGCCTTGAAGCTATTGAGCGCCAGGTTGAGAAGAAGAAAGCAGTGAAGTAAACCGCTGAAGTGTATGCTATTAATAGCTTACGACGACCTTCAATAGTCGCAGCGAAATAAGTTGTTATAATTGCATCGAAACTTTTAATGGGTCTTGGTTGTTAATATGGCAAAAGCATTAAACAATTAAGACCCATTAATTATGTCAACTGTTTCTAAATCATTGAAGGGGACAAAGACCGAAAAAGTCGTAGCCCAAGCTTATCTATCAGAGTCAACAGCGTATACACGCTATGTATATTATGCTCAGCAAGCTGAGAAGGAGAGCTATTATCCCGTACAGCAGATTTTCCTCGATACTGCCGACAATGAATTGCACCACGCCAAGGTGTTCTTCAAGATGCTCCAGGGTGGTCAGGTTGAAGTACCCATGACTATCGATGCTGGTGTGATTGCCGATACAGCTTCCAACCTCGCCACAGCCGTTGCCGAGGAGGAGTCGGAGGGCGTTGAGCAGTATATCGCTGCAGCCAAAGTGGCTCGTGAAGAGGGCTTTGACGATATCGCCGATCACTTTGAGGCAATCGCTAAGGTCGAAAATCACCACAAAGAGCGCTTCGCACGCTATCTGAAGATGGTAAAAGATGGTACACTGTGGAAACGTGACAAACCCGTTGAATGGCGTTGCCTTGTATGCGGTTACATCTTCGTCGGCACCGAACCCCCACAGAAGTGCCCCGGTTGCGACCATCCCTATCAGCACTACATGGCCATCGACCCTGCTGATTTCATGGACTAATCAAGCAGCCAACGAACGAAATAAGGCGATGTGAGGCCGGCGGCTATTGCGCCGATGATGTCAGCTAAAAAATCGACCCATTCGGCCCCACGCCCCATCGCCATCAGGTATTGAGCCACTTCTATCGCTCCGCCAAAAGCAATAGAAGTGGCTGTTATTATGAATATACGTGATAGGTTAAGGAGGTGGTGACGACGATATGCGTCAAACATCCAGGCAGTAGCCACGGCCCAAAACATCAGTCCATGCACCACCTTGTCGGCTCCGGCAA
>CAMWOD010000268.1 GCA_947175715.1 uncultured Porphyromonadaceae bacterium | reverse complement strand
CACCTACGTTATATATTTAATATGAATAACGAAATACCCAAACATGTGCTCAAGGACCCCGACGGCCTTGTCACCTACGAATATATCGCCAACAATATCGAGTCGCTCAACGCCGACAACATCCAGCCGCTGCTCGACAACCTGATGCGTGCCGACACCACCGGACAGTTTACAGCCTCGGCCGCCCGATACCTCTACGCCATCGACCCCACAGGCTTTGCATCGGCCATCAACACACTGGTGGCCGCAACCATCGACCGCGACCGCGAGCGCCGCTACATAGGCACATTGCTCCAGGCGATATGGGGCGACGATTACCAATCGCGCATCTCAGAGCTCAACGTCACCGACGACAACTTCCGCCGAATATACAAGCGCCTCTACTCACGAGGCATTTAAACCTACACAAACCCACCACAATGCGAATCACACTGCTGCTGGCCATGCTCATCTCACTCGTAAGCTGCCAGAAATCACAAGCCACCACCTCGGAGGGCGCCGGACAAGCTTCCGACACATCAACATCTCAAAATAACAAAGCAATGACCCAACCCAACCCCACCGACACAAACGACGTACTGGTCGACATCTCCACCACAATGGGCGACATACGCATCCGCCTCTTCGGCGATACTCCCGCCCACCGCGACAATTTCGTTAAGCTCGTAAAAGAAGGCTACTACAACGGCGTGCTCTTCCACCGCGTCATATCCGACTTCATGATCCAGACCGGCGACCCCGACTCGAAGACAGCCGCCAAGGGTCAGCAGCTCGGCTCAGGTGGCCCCGGCTACACCCTCGAAGCCGAAATCAAATTTCCCAAGCACTTCCATCAGCGCGGCGCACTGGCAGCAGCCCGTACAGGCGACCAGGTCAACCCCGAGCGCCGCTCATCAGGCTCGCAATTTTATATCGTGACCGGCCAAGCCTACACCCCCTCGCAGCTCGACCGCATGGAGTCGCAGCTGCGCCAGGCACAGATGCAAGGCATATTCAACCAGCTCGCCACCGAGCGCATGGACCAGATACGCCAGATGCAGGCAGCAGGCGACTCGCAGGGGCTGCAAAAGCTTCAGGAAGAACTCATCGCCATCACCGAGTCGCGAGTCGACCCCAATGCACCCGTACTCACCCCCGAGATGCGCCAGGCTTACTCCACCGTAGGTGGCGCCCCTCACCTCGACGGGCAATACACCGTGTTCGGCCAAGTAGAGTCGGGCATGGATGTAGTCGACAAAATTGAGAAAGTGGCCACCGACCGCTCCGACCGCCCCGTCGACGACGTAAAAATCATAAGCATGACCATCGTCAAGTGATGCAAGTCAGCTCAGCCACCCTCGACAACGGCTTACGCATATTCCACCACCACGACCCCTCAACGGCCATGGTGGTGGTCAACTTATTATATAATGTGGGAGCGCGCGACGAGTCGCCTCAATCAACGGGCATCGCCCACCTGTTTGAGCACCTGATGTTTGGCGGCTCAAAACACGTAAGCTCCTACGATCAGGCTATCGAAGGCGCCGGGGGTGTCAACAACGCCTGGACCAGCAACGACTTCACATTATTTTACGACATACTTCCGGCCCACAACGCCGAAACCGCGTTTTGGGCCGAAAGCGACCGCATGGCATGGCTCAATCTGTCGCCCCACAGCCTCGAGGTGCAACGCCAGGTGGTAATCGAGGAGTTCAAGCAGCAATGCCTCAACCGCCCCTACGGCGATATGTCGCACCATCTGCGCCGCATGGCTTATACCACTCACCCCTACCGATGGCCCGTGATAGGCATCACACCCCAGCACATCGCCGACTTCACCCTCGAGCAGGCCCAGCAATTCTACCGCGGCCACTACCTGCCCAACAACGCCTCGCTCATCGTGGCCGGCAATATCACGTTTGAGCGTACCCTTGAGCTGGCCAAACGATGGTTTGGCGACATACCTCCGGGCAAGATTACACCTCGCCTCTACTCCCCCGAGCCACGTCAGACCGCACCACGCGAAACCACCGTCACAGCCCGGGTGCCACACACCATGCTGCTTATGGCCTACCCCATGGGGCCATTCGACACCAAGCAATACATCGCCGCCGACACCATCACCGACCTGCTCAGCGCCGGACGATCGGCACGATTGACCCGCCAGCTCCTCAACGGCACCGACCTTTTCACAGCCATCGACGCATCAATCACCGGCAGCGACGAGCCCGGCATGCTACTTATATCGGCCCGGCTCCGTGAGAATACACCCGGCAACATCGAGCACGCCCGCAGCATCATCGCCGACACTCTCGAAAACCTTGTGACCGATGGTGTCACCGACACTGAGCTCGAACGCACCATCAATCGCTCCACATCGACTTTCACCTTCTCCAACGTCGACCTGCTCACACGTGCCCAGAACATCGCCACTTACCACACCCGCGGCATCGACATCAACTCAGTGATACCGGCCTACCGCGCCATCACCCCCGACCAAATTTCGGACGCCGCAGCCTCAATACTCCGCCCCGAGGCC
>CAMWOD010000267.1 GCA_947175715.1 uncultured Porphyromonadaceae bacterium | reverse complement strand
CTGTCAATGCACCCTATCTTGCCGAAATCAAGGAGGCGGTGACGCGCGTGATAGATTCGGGGTGGTATATCGGTGGTCCTGAGGTAGAGGGGCTTGAGCAGGAGCTGAAGGGCTTTATCGGCGCTGAGCATGCAATCGGTGTGAGCAATGGCCTCGACGCACTCCGCCTCATTCTGCGAGGGTATATAGAGTTGGGGCGCTTGAAGCCGGGCGATGAGGTGATCGTAAATGCCAACACATATATAGCATCGGTGCTTGCGATAACCGATTGCGGGCTACGTCCCGTGCTCGCCGAGCCATCGCCTCTCACGGCCAACTTAACGGCCGAAACGATTGCGCAAGCTCTGCGCACCTCCAATGCCCGCGCTGTGATGCTCGTACATCTCTATGGGCGCACAGCCTGGGACGACGATATAGCCCGGGTCGTTGCCGACAATAATCTGCTCGTGATAGAGGATGTGGCACAAGCTATCGGAGCACGCTATTATGACAAGGATAAAACGGTGATGACCGGAGCGATAGGTGACGCCGGCGCATTTAGCTTCTACCCCACAAAGAATATTGGAGCTATGGGCGATGCAGGAGCCGTCACTACCAGCGACACTGAGCTGGCTACGGTGATAAAGGCCCTGCGCAACTACGGTTCGGACTATCGCTACCACAATATTTATGCCGGACTTAATTGTCGCCTCGATCCTGTACAGGCTGCAATATTGAGGGTGAAGCTACCCTATACCGATCGAGAGAACACTATGCGCCGTGAGGTGGCGCATGTTTACGACCAATTTATCACCAACCCACTGGTGACAAAGCCGTTATATGTCGATGACTTTTCGATGGTGTGGCACCAGTATGCGGTGCTCGTGGATGATCGTGAGCGATTCCGCGGCTTTCTCGCCGACCGTGGAGTTGCCACCGATGTTAACTATCCTAAGGCTGTGCATCAGCAGCCATGCTACACCAGCCTCGCTCCTGACGGCTCGCTCCCCGCGGCCGAGGACTATTGCCGCCGGGTGGTGTCGCTTCCGATATCAAGCTGCACGTCGGTCGACGACGCAGCCCAGATAGCTGCAATAATCAACCAATATCAGTAAATTATCAGTACGAATGTGAGTATCCAGAGCGCAATGTCGAGCTGGAGCAGATGATCGTGTAGCAGCACGCTTGTGGGGTTGCCGCTGCGATGTTGCACAAGGGTGATGTGCAGATACCTCATTAGCCCTATCAGCACAAAAATGCTGGTGATAAACACATAGTGGCTGTGCAGCCTTTGCATCACTTCATCCGACACGGTGTAGAGCATGTAGCATGCAAATGTAACACCGGCAATGGCTCGGAGTGCAATTTCTATCCCATTTCGGGCATAAAAATCTACGTTGCTGCGCATCTTCTCACCGGTGGTCTTATAAATCGTGGCATCATCACATCGCTTTGCCACAGATAGGAATAGGGCAATAAGAAATGTCATGACCAAAATCCATGACGACAGCGTGATAGATGTGCCCACACCCCCGGCAAGTACCCTGAGCACATATCCCGACGACAAAATTACTACATCGATAACGTGATAGCGCTTAAATCTGATGCAGTAGGCAATGTTGAGCAGCAGATAGCTGTAGATGATGGTTATTACCAGCCCAGGCCGACACATGCCGCTAAACAGGCATATAGGTGCAACGGCGGTGGCAAGTGTAGCGGCAGCGATAAGGGCATGGCGGCGTGAGATAAGTCCCGATGCTATGGGGCGGTGGCGCTTATCGGGGTGAAGCCGGTCGGTATCGGCGTCGCAGGCATCGTTGATGCAATACACGCTCGATGATATGAGGCAGAATGCGGCGAACACCCATAACGCATCTGACACCTTTGCGCCGTCAAGCATCGACCCGCTAAAGAATAGTGGGAGTAGTACAAACACATTCTTCACCCATTGCTCAGGGCGAAGCAGCTTGACGTAGGTGCAGAAAGAAGCCATTATCTGTTGCTGAGCGATTGATGCTTGCAAAGATAATGGCTTTTATGGGTTTAACCTATTTCGAGCGCTTTATTTTGTGTTGCGGAGCACATCGAGTGCCTCGTCGTATTTGGGCTCGTTGGTGATTTCTTCCACGAGATCGCTGTATATCACATTGCGGTCCTCATCGAGTACAATCACAGCGCGGGCCAACAGTCCGGCCAGCGGACCGTCAACAATCTGCAGGCCATATTTCTGACCAAACATGGGTGAGCGGAAAGCCGAGCCCACGATAAGTCCATCAATACCCTCGGCGGTGCAGAAACGACCGGCTGCGAAGGGGAGATCCATCGATACGCAGATTACTGCGGTATTCTCAAGGCCGGCGGCTTCCTGGTTGAAGCGGCGCACCGAGGCTGCGCATACTGCTGTGTCAAGACTTGGGAAAATATTGAGCACCACACGTTTGCCCTGGAAGTCGGCGCAATGCACTTCCGACAAGTCGGGTTTTACGAGTGTGTAACATGGGGCTTTTTCACCCACGCGGGGTATGCTGCCGTAGGTGTGGCAAGGTGAGCC
>CAMWOD010000266.1 GCA_947175715.1 uncultured Porphyromonadaceae bacterium | reverse complement strand
GCGTCAGAGTGTCTTAGGCGGGGGTGATGAGTGAGGTGATAGCCCGCTTTTTTGGAGGTGTCGGGGATTTTCTGTAATTTTGTGATGCGATGAACGAACTACTACCTCTCAATTTGCCCGGCATCGGCGACGATGCGATGCTCCTCATTGCCGGCCCTTGCAGCGCCGAAACCGAGGAGCAGGTGATGTCGACCGCCGAAGGCCTCGCCCGCTGCGGCGTGAAGATATTCCGTGCCGGTATATGGAAGCCGCGCACCAAGCCCGGCGGCTTTGAAGGAGTGGGGGAGCAGGGGCTCCAGTGGCTCCGCCGGGTCAAGGAGTCGACAGGGATGCTCGTTGCCACCGAGGTTGCCACCCGCCATCATGTGGAGGAGGCCATAAAAGGGGGTGTCGACGTGCTTTGGGTGGGAGCGCGCACATCGGCCAATCCTTTTGCCATGCAAGAGATAGCCGAGGCTATAAGTCGCAGCGGCGGCGCGGATAAGCCCGTATTGGTGAAAAACCCTGTTAATCCCGACCTTGAGCTGTGGATCGGAGCCTTGCAGCGACTCTATAATGCCGGAATTCGCCGGTTGGGGGCCATACACCGCGGATTCTCCTCATCGTACGGTGCGCATCTGTATCGCAACATGCCCGAATGGCACATACCCATCGAGTTGCGGCTTCGCTACTCGTCGCTGCCCATCATCGTTGACCCGAGCCACATAGGGGGGCGGCGCGAGCTGATAGCCCCGCTGTCGCAACAAGCACTCGACATGGGCTTTGACGGACTGATGGTGGAGTCGCACTGCTCACCCGAGGGGGCGTGGAGCGACGCCGCTCAGCAGGTCACACCACCGATGCTTCACGACATTGTCAAGTCGCTTGTGGTGCGCTCATCTGAGCACGCTACCGAGCGCCTGGACTTGTTGAGGCAAAAGATTGACATGCTCGACGGTGAGTTGCTCGAAGTGCTGAGCAAGCGACTCGAGGTGTGCCGCGAGATCGGTGAGTATAAGCGCGAGCACCGCATGTCGGTGGTGCAGCCCACACGCTACAATGAGATGCTCGGGGGGCGCATAGCCGACGCAGCGCAGCTCGGCCTCGGCGAAGATTTCCTGCGCGCCGTGCTCCGTGCCATCCACGACGAGTCAGTGCGCCAGCAGATAGAAGTGCTCCGCCGTAAGCAGTGATTAACACGCACTTCCTGTTTGGTTAAAAAAACCAAAATAATGTAAATAATAGGTAAGGTGGATGCGTGGTGTATTGAAAAAGTGTATAACTTTACCTCGTTATATCTAATACCAAGCAGCTCTAACGGAGCCCTTAAACAACTTGAAATAGAACAACATCCTAATTATTAACCTAATAAATCAACCCAAAACACAATGCAAATGAAACATTTGTTAGTATCCGCGCTGATGCTCGGTTGGGCCGTTGCAGGCAACGCTCAGTTGCTCAACGTTACCTCAATTGAGAAGGTAAACACTCCTGTCTCAGTTGACCGTGCCGAAATCAGCCCCGACGGTCTTTCGGTTGTAGTTTCAACCAACACCGACCGTACGCTCCAGATGGTGAATCTCGCCGATGGTGCTTCTAAAACACTCGTAGCTGAAGGCTCAATCCAGGGTCTGCAGTTTACCGACGACGCTCAGAAAGTGGTTTATGTACACCGCTCTCAGGACGCCAACCACCTCCAGTACAAGGAAGTGCGTTCGCTCGACCTCGCTTCAGGCGAGCAGGCTCAGCTCTCAAAGCCCAGCCGCAACCTCAATGGCGTAGCCGTAAACGGCGCTAACGCTATGGTGATTGACAACAAGAAGATGCAGGCCCGTAACCTCAATGGTGAGAAGGTGCAGAAAGCTCCCGTGGCTTCTGTTTACTACGGCCAGCTCATGATCACCGAGAATGGCAACACCAAGGCTCTCAACCCCAACGGTAAGGAAGGTCAGAGCTACCTGTGGCCCTCAGTTTCACCCGATGGCTCTAAGGTAGTTTACTATCTCGCCAACTCTGGTTGCTATGTATGCAACATCGACGGCACTGGCGTGAACTTCCTCGGCAACCTCCGCGCTGCTCGCTGGATGGGCAACGACATGGTAATCGGTATGCGCGACGCCGACAATGGTGAATTCGTTACCGAGTCAGCTATCGTGGCTATGGATCTCAACGGCAACGAGCAGGTTCTCACCGGCTCTGACGTTATCGCCATGTATCCCGCTCCCGCCGAAAAGGCCGGCAAGATCGCTTTCTCAACCGAAGGTGGCGAACTTTATGTAATCAATGTAGCAAAGTAATAGGCATAGGCAATGAAAAAGATTATTACTATTTCAGCTGCCGCATTGCTTTGTGGCGCTATGATGACATCGGCCAAAACTGCCGATCAGCTGCGCATTTACCTCAACCCCGGTCACGGCTCATGGACATCTAACGACCGCCCCATGAAAACCTTGAAAGAGGTTGATGGCAAGCTCACCGTTATCGATCCCAAAACCGAGGCAGGTACAAAGGCTAATACCCCCGACACCACTGCTTTCTACGAGACCAACACCAATA
>CAMWOD010000265.1 GCA_947175715.1 uncultured Porphyromonadaceae bacterium | reverse complement strand
GGCTATGAGGTGATAATCAAGGCGTTGGAGCATCCGCATGTGCTGGAGTTGTGTACTCCGGTGATTTACGGCTCGGCCAAGATCGCCTCATTCTACCGCAAGGCGTTGCAGTTGCCTCAAGTAACTTGGCAACAGGTAGCGAACGTTGACGAGGTCAACCCCGATGCGATAAATATAATAAATGTAACCCCCGAGGACTATAAGGTAGAGCCCGGAGTGGCGTCGCAGCAGGGTGGGCAAGAGGCTTTTGCGGCCCTGGAAGCCGCCGTGGCCGATCTTAAGGCCGGAAAAGTGCACGCGCTGGTTACCGCCCCGATCAACAAGAATACTATTCACTCCGAGCAATTCAACTTCCCCGGTCACACCGAATATCTCGAGGCGCAACTCGGGGGTGAGGATGACCGTGCGTTGATGATACTCTACGACGAGAATATACGTATAGCATTAGTGACCACCCACTTGCCTATAACTCAAGTGGCCGAGGGTATCACCCGCGAGCGCATCGTGGAGTGCCTGCGGGTGCTCAACGACTCGCTGCGCAGCGACTTTGCCATCACAGCGCCGCGCATAGCCGTGCTCGGCCTAAATCCCCATGCCGGCGACAACGGTCTGCTGGGGCGCGAGGAGCAGGAAATAATATCGCCCGCCATCGAGGAGGCCCGACAGATGAAAATCCTCGCTTTCGGCCCCTATCCGGCCGACGGATTCTTCGGCAACGGGCTGTACAAGCGATTTGACGGTGTGCTGGCGATGTATCACGACCAGGGACTGGCGCCATTCAAGACACTTGCCATGGACGCTGGGGTGAACTTCACCGCCGGACTCCCCTACGTGCGCACTTCGCCCGACCATGGCACCGCCTACGACATAGCCGGCAAGGGTGAGGCCTCGGAATCGTCGATGCGCGCGGCAATATACCAGGCTGTCGACCTGCTGCGCAACCGCTTGGTACACCGCAAGATTTCGGCCAACCCGCTGCGCCGCAAGTATTTCGACCGAGGTAAAGATAATGTAGTGCTCGACCTTACTAAAGATGAATAAATGCATTACGCAATAATAGCCGCAGGCGAGGGCTCGCGCCTGCAACAAGAAGGTGTGGCCTGGCCCAAGCCGCTGGTGCGCATCAATGGCGTGCCCATGATCAAGCGCTTGATCGACATGATGATGGAGCTGAATCCTGAGTCGCTGTCGATCATCGTCAACGAGCAGATGACCCAAGTGCAGGAGTATCTTCGCAGCCTGGAGCTGCCTGTGCCGCTCCACCTCAAGGTGAAGTCGACACCCTCGTCGATGCACTCATTCTACGAGGTGGCGTCGCTCATACCCGCTGAAGCCTCGAAGTTTGTGCTCACAACGGTCGACACAATCTTCCGTCAGGATGATTTTGCAAGATATGTGCGTGGTTTTGAGGAGGATGTGCCTCAGGGTGGGTATATGGGTGTCACCACCTATATCGACGACGAAAAGCCTCTGTATGTCGACGTTGACGCCGATATGCGTATCACCGCTTACTGCGACGCTCCCTTCGAGGGGGTAAAATACATATCGGGAGGTATCTACGGACTTACACCCCCCGCAATCGATATACTGCGCGACTGCATGGACCGCGGTGTGAGCCGCATGCGCAACTATCAGCGCGCCCTGATAGCCGCAGGGTACCTGCTGCGAGCCTGCGATTTCTCCAAGGTGATCGATGTCGACCATGCCAGCGACATAGCCGTTGCCGAGGAAATGACACGTAAATAAAGTAACCAACAAGTCATAACAACCAGTCAATTGTCACAGATTAAGATAGCCGGCATAATGCGTGCCGGCGCATATAGCCCAAACCACATCGGCAACGATGCCGCGATATTCAACGCCACCGTCGACCAGCTGCGCAAGCGCGGCTGCGAGGTAAATGTGTACTCGGAGGAGCAGTTTGCCCGCTCTATGCCCACCGAGCCCGTCATATTAAATATGTGTAGAGAGCAGCGGTCGATCGCCGCCCTGCAGCGCCTCGAAGATGAGGGTAGGCTGGTGATCAACTCGGGCTACGGCATCGAGAATTGCACCCGCGAGCGTATGACACGCATTCTCATAGGGGAGCGCATACCTTACCCCGAGTCGCTGATAGTCAACACCGACGAGGTGGTGAAGGATAAGCTGCAGGCCGCTCACTTCGAGCAGGCGTGGATAAAGCGCGGCGACTTCCACGCCATGCACAAGGAGGATGTGAGCTACGTGCGTCACCCCGAGGAGGCACAGGAGGTGCTTCAGGAGTACTTTCTTCGCGGCATCAAGCGCGCCGTGATCAATCGCCACCTTGTGGGCGACCTGATAAAATTCTACGGCGTGCAGGGCAGCCCATTCTTCTTCTGGTTCTACCCCTTCGACCTGGGGCACTCGAAATATGGCCTTGAGGCTATCAACGGCAAGAGCCGCGGACTCCCGTTCGATGAGAAGCATCTGCGCGATATATGCGAAAAGGCATCGGAGGTGCTCGATGTGAAAATCTACGGCGGCGACTGCATCGTGGGTGAGGACGGCACAGTGCAGATA
>CAMWOD010000264.1 GCA_947175715.1 uncultured Porphyromonadaceae bacterium | reverse complement strand
ATTTGTTGCAATAATTGGTCAAAAAAATCGCCAGACTTGGTTAACTTTGCCGTGAATTTACCGAGAACGTTAAAAAGTGACAGATATTTATGGCGCGTAAACGCAAGGAATTGCCCATCCTTAAGGGCGTTAAAATAGCCGATATTGCCGCTGAAGGCAATGCTGTGGCGAGGGTCGACGACATGGTGGTGTTTGTGCCATTTGCTGCTCCGGGCGATGTCGTTGATGTGAAGATCGACCGTAAGAGGCGTAATTACGCCGAGGGGCATATAGATGCGATGGTTGAGCCGTCGCCGATTCGTGTCGTTCCGCGGTGCGAACATTTTACGGTGTGTGGCGGATGCCGTTGGCAGCATTTGCCATATGATGTGCAGTTGGATGCAAAGCGTCAACAAGTGGTTGACGCGATGCGCCGCATAGCCAAAGTGGAAATTCCCGAGGTTAAGCCTACGTTGGGCTCAGGCAACGTGTGGGAGTATCGCAACAAGATGGAGTACACCTTCTCCAATAAGCGATGGCTCACTCGAGAGCAGTTGTTAAGTGGTGAGGAGTTCGCCGACCGCAACGGCGCTGGTTTCCATATTCCTGGCGCTTTCGACAAGGTGCTCGATATCAATCGCTGTTTTCTGCAAGACCATCTGGGCGATCGCATCAGGCTTTTCATCAAGAAGTTTGCGCTTTCCAACGGTCTATCTTTCTACGACCTGCGCAATCAGCAGGGCCTACTCCGCACACTTATGGTGCGAATAGCATCTACGGGTCAGGTGATGGTGGTGATGAGCTTCGGTCAGGATGACCCAGAGAGCATAAAGAAAGTAATGGATGCTATAGCCTCAGAATTTCCGGAAATAACATCCCTAATGTATGTGGTCAACCTCAAAGTCAACGATTCGTTGGCCGATCAGGACATATTGCTATATAAAGGTGTTCCGCATATCGAGGAGGAGATGGAGGGGCTTAAGTTCAGAGTAGGTCCGAAGTCTTTCTATCAAACCAACTCGGCTCAGGCCTACGAACTATATTCTGTGGCCCGTGAGTTTGCCCAAATCAAACCCGATGACTTGGTGTACGACCTATATACTGGTACCGGTACCATAGCCAATTTTGTGGCCCGGGGGTGCCGTCAGGTGATAGGTATCGAATATGTCGAAGACGCAATACGCGACGCTCGCATCAACTCGCAGGTCAATGGCATAGACAATACTTTATTTTATGCTGGCGACATGAAAGATGTGCTGACCGATGAATTCATTGAAAAGCACGGTCGACCCGACGTGATGATAGTCGACCCGCCAAGAGCCGGTATGCATCAGTCGGTGGTCGACACCATACTCCGTGCCAAGCCTCAAAGGATAGTATACGTAAGCTGCAATCCCGCCACTCAGGCTCGCGATATTGCCCTCCTTGATGTTTCTTACAAGGTGACGCATATCCAGCCCGTCGACATGTTCCCACATACTCAGCATGTAGAAAATGTGGTGGCAATGGAGCTTACTCGTTAGCCAAGGTTTCGCACGCTATGTCGTCAACTATAGGCTGGCATGCGGGCTTGATTGACCATTTTATCAGTCCGCTCACGGCTAAAATCACCACTGCAGCTCCAGCCAAGGTAATCGCTGCTATCAACGCTCCGGCAATCGCTATCGCCAATATACCGAGTAATTCAAGTGTTAACATCGCTCAGATTAAGTATAAAGGTTCAACATTAGATAGTAGTTTGTAGATATAACACATCAACTATACATTTTGTCGCAAGAATTGGAAAAATTTTTTCTGATGCGATTAGTACCCCACGTTGATATAATTACTATATTCGCACCCACAAATGCACAGTATCCGATGCTGTGTTCATAAACATAAACCTTAAGAACAAACAAAATGATATTTAACTTCCGAATCGTCTCCGACGAAGTCGACAATTTTAAACGCGAAATTTCTATCGACGCCGACGATACATTCCTCAATCTCAAAAATGCCATTTGCGATTCCGTAGGCTACGATAAAAATGAAATGTCATCATTCTTCCTGTGCGACAACAATTGGGAGAAGGAGCGCGAGATCACGCTCGAGGATATGGGGTCCGATGCCGACCAAGACGTGTGGCTCATGGAGGACTCAGTGCTGAGCGACTCCATCGACGACGAAGGACAGCGACTGATATTCACATTCGATTACATGACCGACCGCTCATTCTTTATCGAGCTTAAACAGATTGTCACAGGGCGCAACCTTAAAGACCCGTTGTGCACCATGGCCGTCGGCAATCCTCCTGCCCAGACAGTCGACCTCGACGAATTTGACGCCAAGGTTGACACAAAGACTGGAAAAGCTGTCGATGCCGATGTCGACATCGATGAAGACTTCTACGGCGATGCTCAGTACAACGACGACGAGTTTGATGCAGCCGGATTCGATGAAATGACATTTGACGAATAATGATAATTTCCCTGATATGCAGCTGATTAACCTTTTTTAACTCAAAAAAGTTGACGCGGGGTATTGTCATATTGGGAAAAGTCGCTACCTTTGCACTCGCTTTTCGGAG
>CAMWOD010000263.1 GCA_947175715.1 uncultured Porphyromonadaceae bacterium | reverse complement strand
GTCATGGTCGCTCGACCTTGAAGTTGCCGACAGTACACGTAATTTCGAGTACTCCTACATAGTACGCCATGAAAACGGTTTCACAAAACGTGAATGGGGGCACCCTCATAAATACATCAGGGCCCGCATGTCGAAATATTATGAGATATTCGATCGTTGGCAAGACCAACCGTGGGACAAACCTTACTATTCTACAGCATTCACCGAGTGCATTTGCCATCGCGACACCCGCGACCAGCAGCTTGTGCCCAAGAATGGCATACTCACAATCGAAGTGTCAGCTCCCATGGTTGGGTCAGACAACGTTCTCGCTATCAGCGGCAACTGCCCTGCCCTGGGCAACTGGGACCCCTCAAAAGCATTGGTGATGAATGATGCCGATTTCCCATCATGGCGTGTAAATATCGACATGACCGAAACCGACATACCCTTTGAATACAAGTTCCTTATCCTCAATAAGTCTACCAAAGCCGTAGTAGCATGGGAAGGTGGCGACAATCGCCAATTTGCAATCATTCCCGCTCGTAAAAACGAAGTGCTTGTATTAGCAGGATTGCGCTTTATCAATCCCATGACCCCATGGCATGGAGCCGGCACAGCCATACCAGTGTTCTCAATTCGCACCGAGGACGATTTTGGCGTAGGCGACTTCAACGACCTAAAAAAGATGATTGACTGGGCAGTGATGACAGGACAGAACTTCCTGCAAATACTCCCGATCAACGATACGACAATGACCAACACATGGACCGACTCGTATCCCTACAACGCCAACTCCACTTTCGCTCTCCACCCCCAATTCCTTCACTTATCTCTGGTTGGACGCCTTAAGGATGCTGAACGTCAGAAATATTATGACGATCTTGGCCGTGAGCTCAACGCACTGCCTCAAATTGATTACGAGCGAGTTAACAATGCAAAGCGTGAGTACATACGCGAAATATTCGCTCAGGATGGAGCCAAGACCATCGCCACTGCCGACTTCAAGGAATTTGTAGAGCGCAACGCCGATTGGCTTACACCCTACGCGGCATTCTGCGTGCTCCGCGACCAAAAGGGTACTCCTGAAATGAGTCAGTGGGGCGAGTATGCTGTATACGACCCGAAGAAGATTGAAAAATTCGTCAAAGACAATATTGACGCCATCAATTGTGTATATTTTACTCAGTATCACCTCGATCGTCAGATGCGCGAAGCCCGCGACTATGCCCACTCACGCGGCATTGCCATCAAAGGTGATATACCTATCGGTATCTCACGCACCAGCGTTGACGCATGGATCAATCCTCGACTGTTCAATCTCGACTGCCAGGCTGGAGCACCCCCGGATGACTTCTCAGTACTTGGCCAAAACTGGGGCTTCCCCACCTATAATTGGGAGGAGATGAACCGCGATGGATTCCAATGGTGGAAATCGCGCTTCCGCAAGATGTCGGAGTACTTCGACGCTTATCGCATCGACCACGTGCTGGGCTTCTTCCGTATATGGCAGATTCCGATGGATGCCGTTCACGGTTTGCTCGGAGTCTTCAACCCAGCCCTACCCTACACTCCCGATGAACTCAAGTACAACTACGACTTCTGGCTCGACGTTGACTTGCAGACAACTCCATACATCATGGACTACTTCCTGGGCGACTTCTTTGGAGAATATACCGACGAAGCCCGCAACCGTTTCCTCACACCTGCCGGTTACGGTCGCTATAAACTCCGCACTGAGTTTGACACCCAGCGCAAGGTAGTCGACTACTTCGCCACACAACCCAAGGACGACAAAAACAATAAACTTTGCAACGCCCTGTTAGGCCTGATCGATGATGTACTATTTATCGAAGACCCCTACGAAGCAGGTAAGTACCACCCACGCATTTCAGCACAATTCACCTACATATCCCGCTCATTGACCGACTACGAGCGCTGGTGCTTTGATCGCCTGTACAATGACTTCTACTACCATCGCCACAACGACTTCTGGTATGGTAAAGCTATGTGGAAGCTCCCCCCGCTCATCGACTCAACTGACATGCTTACATGCGCCGAAGACCTTGGCATGATACCCGACTGTGTACCAGCAGTGATGAGCGCCCTTGAGATACTTTCACTTGAAATCCAGCGCATGCCCAAGGATCCGAAAAGCGAGTTTGGCAACACTTACAACTACCCTTACTATTCGGTATGTACCACATCAACCCACGATATGGGAGGTATACGCGCCTGGTGGGAAGCCGACCGAGAGGCCACTCAACGATTCTACAATAACGTGCTACACGCCATGGGTACCGCACCATATTACGCTGAACCTTGGATATGCGAGAAGATAATAGGGCTGCATCTCACCTCACCTTCGATGTTGTGCATCCTTCCGCTGCAAGACTGGCTGTCGATGGATGGAGAAATGCGCCGCGAGAATCCCGCCGAAGAGCAGATCAATGTTCCTGCCAACCCACGACACTACTGGCGCTACCGAATGCACCTGACAGTCGAACAACTTATGGCATCTACGATATTTAATAATCGTATGCGCGACATGATAAAGAGCTCAGGTCGTTGACAAGCTCCAATACCATAGCGAGGC
>CAMWOD010000262.1 GCA_947175715.1 uncultured Porphyromonadaceae bacterium | reverse complement strand
ATGAAGACGTCGACCACTCCCTACGGCCGACGCGTAGACCTCAACGGCTACCCCCTCAACATCACCGCCCTCGCCGCTCAGCTCGATGGCACCTGCTATGTGACCCGCCAGTCGGTAGAAACTCCGGCTGCTGTGCGCAAAGCCAAAGCCGCCATCAAGAAAGCCTTCAAAAACTCGCTTGAGGGTAAGGGAGCGTCGCTTGTAGAGGTCGTGGGCACATGCTCATCGGGGTGGAAGATGACACCCGACAAGGCCAACAAGTGGATGCAAGAGCACATGTTTGCCAAATATCCCACCGGCGACATCAAGGGTTGACACCACGTTGATGCCCAAAACGATACAGTTATCACCAAGAAAAATCAATAACCCCAACTTCTTATGAAAGAAGAAATCATCATAGCCGGTTTTGGCGGACAAGGAGTGCTATCAATGGGTAAAATCCTGGCCTACGCCGGACTTATGGACGGCTTGGAAGTGACATGGATGCCCTCGTACGGGCCTGAGCAGCGCGGCGGTACGGCCAATGTTACCGTCATCCTTTCCGACGAACCCATATCATCGCCGGTGCTCGACACCTTCGATATAGCCGTGATACTCAACCAGCAGTCGCTCGACAAATTCGAGTCGAAGGTAAAGCCCGGCGGCACGCTGATTTACGACCCCTACGGCATACACCATGCTCCCACACGCACCGACATCAACGTATACCGCGTAGACGCAATGGAGGCCACATTCAGCCTCGCCAACGCCAAGAGTTTCAACATGCTCGTGCTCGGCGCCCTGCTGGCCATCAAGCCGATGGTGCCCATCGAGGCAGTGCTCAAGGGCTTGAAAAAGACCCTACCCGAGCGTCACCACCACCTCATACCCGCCAACGAGGAGGCCCTGCGCAAGGGGGCATCGCTCGTCGAGGAAAAACAATAACTATAACAACCGGACCAACAGTAAATGGACCAATACATAGTTTCGGCCCGCAAATACCGTCCGTCGACTTTCAGCTCGGTAGTGGGGCAGAAGGCGCTCACATCGACACTGAAGAACGCCATCGCCACCAATCGCCTGGCTCATGCCTACCTCTTCTGCGGCTCACGCGGAGTGGGCAAGACCTCGTGTGCCCGCATCTTCGCAAAGACCATCAACTGCGAGCATCCCACAGCCGACGGCGACCCATGCAACGAATGCGACTCATGCCGCGACTTCAACCAAGGCAGGTCGCTCAACATACTTGAGCTCGACGCGGCCTCCAACAATGGCGTGGAGGATATACGCGACCTCATTGCACAGGTGCAAGTGCCACCCACCAGCGGTAGCTACCGCGTGTTCATCATCGACGAGGTACACATGCTCTCGCCGGCGGCTTTCAATGCATTCCTCAAAACCCTCGAGGAACCGCCGTCCTACGTGATATTCATCCTGGCCACCACCGAGAAGCACAAGATCATACCCACCATCATGTCGCGATGCCAGATCTACGACTTCAATCGTATCACAATCGCCGACATGGTCGACCACCTGGCTTACGTAGCCTCCAACGAGGGTATCGAGGCCGAGCGGTCGGCGTTGAGAGCCATAGCGCTCAAAGCCGATGGCGCCATGCGCGACGCCCTGTCGATATTCGACCAGGTAGCGGCATCGTCGCGCAACAAGATCACTTATCAGTCGACTATTGAAAATCTCAACATGCTCGACACCGAGGTGTATGGCCGACTGCTCGACGCATTCATCGAGGGCAATGTGCCTCAGGCTCTACTTATATATAAGGACGTGCGCGACCGTGGATTTGACTCACACTTCTTTATCAACGGCCTCGGACAGCATCTGCGCGACCTGATGGTAGCGATGAATCCCGCTACTCAGTCATTGCTCGACTATGAGCCCGAGACGATAGAGCAACTTGCCGCACAGGCCAAACGATGCACGCCTGAGTTCTTCTACTCGGCTATGAGTCTGTGCAATAGCGCCGACATGAACTACCGCCAGTCGACCAACAAGACCTTCCTCGTGGAGCTCTTGTTGATAAAACTGTGCCAACTACTCAGCCCCTCCCCCAATTATAGTGGCGCCGGAGAGGGGCAGTTGAAACCTATTGCCACAACCTCAACCCCAGCAACCCCATCTACACCATCTAAACCTTCAACCTCATCAACCCCCTCAGTCTCATCAACCCCTTCAATACCTTCAACGCCCTCAACCTCTCAACCTCCTCAACATATACAGCCTCCCCAACCGGCCATGCGCCGCACCGGGGTGCGGGCAACACGACTCACACTTCAAGGAGCCGTAAACCCCGCCGAGCCAAAGACTCAGCCCAAGGTTGAGCGCGCCACACGTCACAACGAGTTCACTCACGACCAGCTTATCAAAGCTTGGATGGTGTACATTTCGGCTCACCCCGAAGAGCATATCCTTGTCAACACCATGCGCGTGGCACATCCGCAACCCACCGACACTCCCGCCCAATACATGGTGACGGTGCAAAACGACATACAGCTCAACACCATGCACCGTGCGATGCCTCAACTCATTGATTCGCTGCGCAATGCTCTGGCCAACTACTCAATCACACTGACAGTCAACTTAA
>CAMWOD010000261.1 GCA_947175715.1 uncultured Porphyromonadaceae bacterium | reverse complement strand
TCCCCACACTTATTGAAAACGATTTTATTCCGGCGCTTCCTTCAGAGGTGCCGGATGTCATTTATTTATGTTATCCCAACAATCCCACTGGCACAGCGCTTACACGCAACCAACTTAAGGTGTGGGTAGATTACGCACGTCAGCACAATACACTCATTATTTTCGATGCAGCTTACGAAGCTTATATCTCTCGACCAGAAGTGCCCCATTCGATATATGAGATTCAAGGAGCCAAGGAAGTTGCAATCGAGGTGCGCAGTTATTCCAAGACAGCGGGATTCACCGGAGTAAGATGCGGGTACACTGTTGTACCCAAGGAATTGCAAGGTATATGTGCCGATGGCACAATATTGCTCCTCAATAATCTTTGGCGGCGACAGCAGACCACCAAGTTTAATGGAGCCAGCTATATATCACAGCGCGGAGCCGCAGCCCTCTACCAGCCCCAAGCACAACAGGAGATAAAAAGCACAATAGCATACTACATGAACAATGCTCGAAAACTGCGGAACGCCTTAAATGACATGGGCCTTAAAGCCGTGGGTGGCATCGATTCACCGTATGTGTGGGTGAAGACACCTTGTGACATGACATCATGGCAATTCTTCGATTATCTACTCGAAAATGCCAATGTGGTAGGCACACCTGGCAGTGGATTCGGTCCTTCGGGCGAAGGGTATTTCCGCTTCACAGGCTTCGCTTCAAGCGAAGACACCGACGAGGCTATCGCTCGTATTAATCAACTTGATTTATAAATTATTAATAGTAAGATAGATAATGTTGAGATTTAAAGTAGTGGATGAGGCTTTCAACCGTAAGGCCGTACCGGTAACAATACCCACAGAGCGTCCTGAGGAATTTTATGGTGAACTCGTGTTCAATCGTCGTAAGATGTACCAGTATCTTCCCAAGGACACTTATGATGCGCTGATTTACGCTATAGAGAACAAGACCCCTATCTCGCGCGAAATAGCTGACTCAGTGGCCGATGGCATGAAACGCTGGGCCATTGACAACGGTGCCCGACACTATACTCACTGGTTCCACCCACTTACCGATGGTACCGCCGAGAAGCATGATTCTTTCATTGAGCATGACGGTAAAGGTGGTGTGGTGGAGAAATTTTCAGGCAAACTACTTGTTCAGCAGGAGCCCGACGCATCATCATTCCCCAACGGAGGTATACGCAACACTTTCGAAGCCCGCGGCTACTCAGCATGGGATATATCATCGCCAGCATTCATACTCGACAACACACTGTGCATACCCACCATATTCATCTCCTACACTGGCGAATCGCTCGACTACAAAACGCCACTGCTTCGTGCGCTCAACGCTGTCGACAAAGCTGCCGCTGATGTAGCCCGCTACTTCGACCCCGAGGTTAAGCACGTCAACTCATTCCTGGGGTGGGAGCAAGAATATTTCCTTGTTGACGAGGCTCTATATAACGCCCGTCCTGACCTGATGCTTACAGGACGCACACTCATGGGACACGAAAGCGCAAAGAATCAGCAGCTGGAAGACCACTACTTCGGAGCTATACCATCAAGGGTAGAGTCATTTATGCTCGATCTTGAGATAGAGTGCCATCGTCTTGGCATTCCCGCAAAGACCCGACACAACGAGGTTGCACCCAACCAGTTTGAGCTGGCTCCTATATATGAGGAGACCAATCTCTCCAACGACCATAACCTACTGTTGATGTCGCTGATGTCGGAAGTGGCTCGTCGTCACAACTTCCGCGTGCTACTGCATGAAAAACCCTTTGCAGGCATCAACGGCTCAGGCAAGCACAACAACTGGAGCCTTGGTACTGACCGAGGTGTACAGCTTTTCGCTCCCGGCAAAACTCCGATGGAGAATCTGCAATTTATAACATTCATAGCCAACGTAATGGCTGCAGTATATCGTCACAACGGATTACTGAAGGCATCGATTATGTCGGCAACAAACGCACATCGCCTTGGAGCCAACGAAGCTCCTCCTGCCATAATCTCTATCTTCACAGGATCACAACTCGCAGCCATTCTCGACAAGCTTGCCAACTCTACAGGCGATGAGTTAATTGCTGTCGGTAGCAAGTCAGGTGTATCACTCGGACTCAACCAGATCCCTGAGATAATGATGGATAACACCGACCGCAATCGCACATCACCCTTCGCTTTCACCGGCAACCGATTTGAATTCCGCGCCGTAGGGTCATCGGCCAACTGCGCGTCAGCAATGATCGCTCTTAACAGCGCCGTAGCCGATCAACTCACCCAGTTCAAAAAGAAAGTTGACCAACGCCTTGAAAAGGGGGAGAAATTAGTACACGCCATTATTGAAGAGGTAAGATCGCTTATCATTATGTCGAAACCCATTCATTTCGATGGAAATGGGTACTCCGACGAGTGGAAGGAGGAAGCAGAACGCCGTGGACTCGACTGCGAAACTTCAGGGCCTAAAATTTTTGACGCTTACCTACGCCCCGAATCGGTTGAGATGTTCAATGCCACCGGAGTATTCTCTCGCAAGGAGCTCGAAGCCCGCAATGAAGTGAAGTGGGAAATGTATAGCAAAAAGGTACAGATAGAGAGCCGCGTA
>CAMWOD010000260.1 GCA_947175715.1 uncultured Porphyromonadaceae bacterium | reverse complement strand
TCTCGATGCCCGGCAATGGTGACGGCAGCGGCGATTACACTGCGTCGACACGCATGGTCGAACCTACTTTCGTGCAGATGAGTCAACCCACTCGCTATCTTCGTGAACAGACTGAGGTAGGCTCGGCCGCCTCACCCTACAATCTCTCAAACTCTACGGGTGCGTCAACGGTTGAGAATACCGCCAACAGTTACGTAATCAACGCTCCAGGCACTTACTGTATACCTCTGGTCTACGGTAACGCCATAAAGAATGGCGCCGACAATACGGCGGCTTACGCTCCCACCCGCACGGCAGCTCCATTTGTCAATCATCTCGGCAACCGCATCAAGCATCCGTATATCTATGACAATGAAGGTTGCGGCAACCCCGCAGGGGCCGTATTGGTATGGGAAGGACGTCTGAATATGATACACGACCTCCACCTGTCGGACGATGGCAGATACATCGTATTCAATATTCCCCGCGCCTACATCCGTCAGGGCAACGCCGTGGTAGGAGTCACCGATGCATCGGGCAATATCATGTGGAGTTGGCAACTATGGGTCACCGACTATGTGCTCGGGGATAATATGAGTTCAATGTCGTACAATGGCACTAACTTCGAGATCATGCCCTACAATATGGGTTATGTAGTAGGTGGCGATGAAACCGATTTCGCCTCAAGCTCGGCATTAGTCCGATTCACTCAGAAGCTCGCCGACGGAAGCACCGGCAATTCAGTAACGGTGACCGTTGAGCAAACCGGCAAACACATCATAACTCCTGACTGCTACAGCTTCTATCAATGGGGGCGCAAAGATCCTATGATTTCGGGAATCAAGGAGTGGTATTACGACGACCATACCGAAATAACGAAAATCGACACGCGCCACCCCTCGATGGACGGCAACAGAATCGGTACGGATTTCGATATGCAATGCGTGCTGCACCCCCAGGTTTTCTGGGTGGCGGGGTCGGGTGAGCCCACATTCCGATACACCAACAACTGGAATCTCGGCAGCTCTTCCCACCGAGTGAAAACCGTGTATGACCCATGTCCTCCAGGATTCATGGTACCGGGCAATGAGTTTATGGCATTGCGCGACCTTAGTACCGACAACTTCACATTCATTCAGTCGGGAGGCATCTCCAATCCCTCGGGATTTAATGTAGCATGCCCTGGCAGCAACAACCTTTTCTTCCCTGCCTTAGGTTATCGCTCAGGCAACTCAGGCAACGAGACCGTAAGCGACGGCGCTGGCGGCACTCTCACAGCAATGTGGACATCTCATGCCAACACCCGCGAGGCTGGCGCACTTATCCTCGACCATAGCAACGACAAGATTTCACATAATCTACCCTCCGACCCGCGCCTCGAAGCCTTCGCCGTCCGCCCCATCCGCGAATAATCTACAAAGTATACCTCAACTACGATATCATAATTATCACCAATCAATAGAGATTATCTCCACTCTACTGATTGGTGATGGTTTATACATAGGATTAATCTATATCAAAACGAATCCCCCAACGTCTCTTCAACGTAATTGCCCTTCTTGTCGATATAGAACTTTTCATCGTCATTCCAAACTTCAGCGTTGCCACAAACGAATGAACCGGCACTATCAAACATGAATGGAATCACCGTGTTACCTGAATGGTCAATATATCCCCATTTGCCATCTATCTCAACGGCAGCAAGACCCTCGCTGAACTGATCAGCTCTGTTATAGATTAACGGAATCACTACAGTACCAGATTTGTCAATAAAACCGTATTTCCCATCATCTTCTAATACAGCCAACCCCTCTGTAAACTGGCCAGGCAAGTCATATATCAGCGGAATTACTACCTCTCCCGACTTGTTGACATAGCCCCATTTTAAATCTTTTCCAACACTGGCCAAGCCGTCGCTAAACGGATAAGCACTATCATATATCAGCGGAACTACTATTTCACCCGATTGATTGATAAAACCATATTTTCTACCGTTTCCCACCATTGCCATTCCATCGCTAAACGACTCAGCATAATCATATTCGCATGGAATTATCACATTGCCTTGATAATCTATAAATCCATATTTACCATTACATACAGTAGGTTTAAGATCGGAGTCGTGATACACCACTTGCTGCTTGGGTCTCTTATTTGAGGTTTTCGACACCGAAGCATTGCTTGAAGAGTCGTTGGAATATGCACTTTTCTTGTTTTCAGAGCACGACGACATCGGAGTAGCTACGCTGAGCATCAGCAATATTATAACTATAGTTGTTTTTTTCATTTTTTGAAGATTTACTTATTTCATATTAGTTTATACGGTTCCCCGATTTATCGATATAGAACGTTTTACCATCTTTTTCAACCTTAGCCTTTCCGCCATCAAATGAGTCCGCCACATCATAAATCAACGGAATTATCTCCTTCCCGCTTTTGTTGATGAAGCCACATTTACCATCTTTCTCCACTACTGCAATACCTTCCCAAAACACCCATGCAAAGTCATACTTCAATGGAATTACTATTTCACCTAATTTATTGATGTATCCATGCTGTCCTTCTATTTCGACCGGAGACAATCCTTCCCTGAATGAACCGCCACCATCATAAAT
>CAMWOD010000259.1 GCA_947175715.1 uncultured Porphyromonadaceae bacterium | reverse complement strand
TTCCTCTACAGCACGAACAAGCACATGAGCGAAAAGGAGTTCAAACGGAAAGTGGTCGGTCATGTGTGGGACGGCTATTCGTTTTGGGAAACCACCAACCCGAAGGACTTCGGACAGCAGCTGTATTGGGCTGATATGGATGGTGGTTTTGAAGGTGGATATTATTTTACTGAAACGGAGTGTATCTCATTCCGCCGTATACAGCCATGGGAACAACAGTGTACTACCGCCAAGTGGACGTATGTCATTTATCCGATAGAAAGGGACCCGGAAAAGGGAATAATACGATTTGACGACTACGTTCTGTTAGGACTCCATAATGGCGACCTGGAGTTGTGTCGCACCCAGACCAGCAAGCCCTATCCAAGCGGGGAGATTAGTCACAGATATTATTTTGAACTATGGGGCCGACAGGATAGTTACGACATCAATGAAATAATGGCAAACGCTATAACGTATGAGGAGCTGGATCGTCTCTTTCAGGAATGGCTTGAACAGCAACACCCTAACCACGAATAAGAATCATCGAAAGCTGAAACTTTAGAAATAAACCTAAGGAAACCGTGGAGTAGGGGGCGGCTCGCCCCCTACTCCACGGTTTTGAGTTTAAAAGACCGGCAGCTACGCAGCCGTGAGGTGGTGGGATGCGATATACCGCAAGCTGCATGCACCTAACGGCGCATTGGCATGCGGCTAACGTGACCCGCAGCGATGCTGCGGATGGCTGCGACCTCCATGAGTCCGCCGTCCCAGCAAGGATGCACGAGCTCGTTGTATAAAGTCGGAGATCGTGTTGAAAAGGTATTATATGATTTGAAGAAAGTCGGAGGTTATGGTGATGAGGTATTACGTGGATTGGCGCGGTGCGTAGCATCCGCGGCAATGCGCGGCGTAGCTGCGCTTCAGGTTAGCCACATGCCAGTGCGGGGGCGCCGCACGCAGCTTGTGGCATAGGATGCGATACAGCTTCCTCACGGCTGCGTAGCTGCCGGTCCCGACTAAGTGGGCTGAGAGGCCGCAATTGTTGGTGTTTTGAGAAAAATGCGTAATTTTGTGGATGAAAACTCAACATAAATGATTGAACGCATAATAATCGTAGATAATGTTGACCCGGTGACATTTTTCGGGGTCAACAACGGCAATATGCAGCTTGTGAAAAACCTATTCCCCAAGCTGAGAATTTCGGCCCGCGGCTCAGTGATCAAGGTGATAGGAGAAGATGCTGAAACGGCCGAGTTTGAAAAGAAAATCAAGGAGCTTGAGAGCTACTGCGAGCAGTACAACAAGCTGCCCGAGGATGTGATACTCGACATAGTCAAAGGTAAGGAGCCACAGGCCCTCAAAGGTGACGGCGTGATAATATATGGTGTCAACGGTAAGCCTATCACAGCCCGTGTGCCCAATCAGCAGAAGATGATTGAGGCGTTTGCCCAGAATGACCTCACATTTGCCCTTGGTCCTGCCGGTACGGGCAAAACCTATGTGGCGATAGCCCTGGCGGTGCGTGCGCTGAAGAATAAGGAGGTGAAACGCATCATCCTGTCGCGCCCGGCGGTGGAGGCCGGCGAGAAGTTGGGATTCCTCCCCGGCGACATGAAGGATAAGATCGATCCGTATCTTGCGCCGCTCTACGATGCCCTCGAGGACATGATACCTGCGGTGAAGCTCAAGGAGTACATGGAGACCAAGGTGATACAGATAGCGCCGCTGGCTTTCATGCGCGGCCGCACGCTCAACGATGCTGTGATAATCCTTGACGAGGCACAGAATACCACCGTACATCAGATAAAGATGTTTCTCACCCGCCTGGGCATGAACGGCAAGATGATAATCACCGGCGACGTGACCCAGATTGACTTGCCGCGCTCGGTGCAGTCGGGCTTGGTGCATGCGCTGCGTGTGCTGCGCGACGTTGATGGTATAGGGAAGGTGGAGTTCTCGAAGAAAGATATTGTGCGCCACCGACTTGTGCAGCGTATCGTAGAGGCATACCAGCGCGACGACGATGCGCACAAGGATGAGCCATCATCGCAGCCCGATGACACAAAATAATATTAGCCAAATCAACATTCATCACTCATAATTATGACAACACTCACAACCACCGACTTCAAGTTTCCCGGACAGCAAAGCGTATATCACGGTAAGGTGCGCGACGTTTACAACATCGACGACGATCTGCTGGTGATGATAGCCACCGACCGCATTTCGGCATTCGATGTCGTACTCCCCAAGGGTATTCCCTACAAGGGGCAGGTGCTCAATCAGATCGCCACTTACTTTCTCGACGCTACAGCCGACATAGTACCCAACTGGAAGCTTGCCACACCCGACCCGATGGCTACTGTGGGACTGAAATGCGAGGGGTTCAGAGTGGAGATGATAATACGCGGCTACCTTACCGGCAGCGCCTGGCGCGAATATCAGGCCGGAGCCCGCGAACTGTGTGGAGTGAAGCTCCCCGACGGTATGCGCGAGAATGAGCGCTTCCCCGAGCCCATCAACACCCCCACCACCACGGCCGCTGCAGGCCACGACGAGAATATTTCGGCCGAAGAAATCATAGCCCAGGGGATCGTGGGCCGCGGGGGCGAG
>CAMWOD010000258.1 GCA_947175715.1 uncultured Porphyromonadaceae bacterium | reverse complement strand
GATAGGGTCTCACATTCGCGCTGCTCCTTGTACGTCATTTTGCGCGGCCGCTCGTTCTGAGGGCGTCGGGGCGTGTCGGTTTGGGGTTTGCTCCGCTCGATAGAGGCCTGCTGTCGTTCTTGCTCCAATCGCCACTCACGGTATTCGGTATAGGAGCCGGGGAAATCCTTGACAACGCCATCTCCCTGAAATACAAACAAGTGGTCGGCTATCGAGTCGAGGAAGAATCGGTCGTGGCTGATGACGATGACACATCCACGGAATGAGCGCAAATATTCCTCGAGGATGCCGAGGGTGACGATGTCAAGGTCGTTGGTGGGCTCGTCTAGTATCAGGAAGTTGGGTGAGCGCATTAGCACGGCGGCGAGGTGTAGGCGTGCCCGTTCACCGCCCGAGAGGGTGTGGATGTATTTTTGCTGGTCGGCGGGAGAGAACAGGAAGTGGTTGAGAAACTGCATCGGTGAGTAGCGCGTGTCGCCATTTACAACGATGTCTTCGGCGATGTCGGTGATTGCATCGATAACCCGCTGATTCTCATTAAACTTTATTCCCTCCTGCGAGTAGTAGCCGAATTTTACGGTTTCACCCAGGTCGAAGTGTCCCGAATCGGGAGCCACCTCCCCTTGCAGCATCTTTATAAAGGTGGATTTGCCCACGCCGTTGGCTCCGATGATGCCAACCTTCTCGTAGCGGGCAAAGGTGTAGTTGAAGTCATCGAGTAGCACCTTGTCGTCGTAACGCTTTGATACGTTGTGGGCTACGAAAATTTTTGACCCGATGTAAGATGACTTGACGTTGAGGTCGACGTTTTTCTCGTCGAGGCGTACCTGTGAGCGCTCCTTGAGGTCGTGGAAAGCGTCGATGCGGTATTTGGCTTTGCCGGCGCGTGCCTGGGGCTGGCGGTTCATCCAGTCTTGCTCCTTGCGCAGCGTGTTTTTCACTCGGGCGAGTTCGGCCGACATGACCTCGATGCGTTCGGCGCGGCGGCGCAGGTAGTAGTCGTAGTTGCCGTCGTATTTATATATGTGTTCGCGGTCGATTTCGATTATCGAATTGCACACACGGTCGAGGAAGTATCGGTCGTGAGTCACCATCAATATCGTGGAGCGTGAGCGTGTGAGCCAGCTTTCGAGCCATTCTACGGTGGCTATGTCGAGGTGGTTGGTGGGCTCGTCGAGGATGATGAGCTGCGGCTCTGACAGGATGAGCCTGGCCAGGGCCACTCGCTTGCGCTGCCCACCCGACAGTTGGGCGATGGGCTGCGACAAGTCGGTGATTTGCAGCTGGGTGAGGAGTTGACGCAGGGAGTCTTGGTAGGTCCAGGCATGAGCTTCGTCCATCAGGTGGGCGGCCGAGGCAATTGCACCCTCGTCGCCGCTTGACATGGCCTCCATGTACTGCTTGACGGCACGAGTGGTTGGGGTGTCGTCGAGCAGGCATGCCTCGAGCACCGTGGAGTGTTCGGGTAGGTAGGGTATCTGCTCAAGGTAGCCCACGCGCAGGTCGCGGTGGAAGGTGATGGTGCCGCTGTCGGGCGACTCAACCCCGGCGAGGCAGCGTAGCATAGTGGTTTTGCCGGTGCCGTTCTTGGCTATCAGCCCTATCTTGTCACCCTCGTTGACGCCGAAGGTAACGTCTTGAAACAGAATGCGGTCGCCGACGCTCTTTGTCAAATTCTCAACTTGCAGATAACATGCCATAACTATTCCATAAAAAATTCGGCCTCATCGATAATCTGGCGGCAGAGCGATGCGGTGAGCGTGTCGTGACGCTCTGCCTCCTGGCGAGCACGCTCAACAAGTGAGTCGATCTGCTGCGGAAAGCGGTTGAGCATCAAGCGCAACGCCGCATACCGATTGATCGGCGCCGGGGCTTGCCAAAGCTCATCGGCTATGTCGAAGCAGAAATCAAGGCGGCGCAACAGCTTGTGGCACAGCACGTCGACTACCTCGGGGGTGTCGGCGGTGAGAGCCCATCGCATGGCGGTGGCCGGCTGCATGGCACCCATAGGGTATAGCATTGGGGCTAAGAGGAGGCTTTCGCGTGTAGTGCGGTTGGCCCATAGCCGTTCGGCCAGAGATGCCGATTGAGGCGTATCGGCAGCTATTTCAGTGAGTTGGGGCAAGTTCAGACCGAAGATTATGCGGTAGGGAGCGCCTGCACGCCGCAACTGGTCGGCCAAAGCGCCATTGCGCATCGCGAAAAATCGGCGCTTGATGCGCTGCATATCATTGAATTGAGTGGTTTCCTTCTCCATAATCGATGACAAAGATAGTGAAATTCATCCGTTTATGAGTAGCTCGGGGTCAAGTAAGAAGTCAAACAGCCCGATAAACAAATCTCCATTGTCGTTGCGATAGGGGGTGATGTCGTCTCTTACAATAACTACGCGCTTGAATGAGTCGTTGATGTTGCGGAATGAAGCTGTCTCTTGTCGCATCTTGTCTTCATCGGGGATTGCGAGGGCTGATTGTATATAATATCGTTTGTCGAAATCGTTGACTACAAAGTCGACCTCAAGATTCTTTCTGATTGATTTCCCGGTTTTATCGATTGTTTCAACATACACCATCCCAACATCAACGTTGTAGCATCTGAAAAGC
>CAMWOD010000257.1 GCA_947175715.1 uncultured Porphyromonadaceae bacterium | reverse complement strand
ATCCCCACTCGGTGACACCGGAGATCATGCCCTCGTAGGTTTGTCCCAGGTGGTCGCCCATATACTCTACCTGCTTATATTTTATCGATGATCGCTCGGCATTGGCGGCAAGTTGCTCCATGTCGGATGAATGTTTACACTGGTCCTGCAGCTTCTCGCGGTTGACTGAGCGGCCTCCGCTGAGGTAGCGTTCAAGCAGGCGGTGCACCATCATGTCGGGGTAGCGGCGTATGGGAGATGTGAAGTGGGTATAGTATTCAAATCCCAATCCGTAGTGGCCGATATTGTCGGTGGTATAGATAGCCTTGGCCATTGAGCGGATGGCGAGTGTTGAAAGGAAATTCTCCTCACCGCGGCCTTTTACATCGGCGAGCATACGGTTGATCGACTTATTGACCTCGCGGGGTGTACCCGACGCACGCACCTTGAAGCCGAACGAGCGCGCCAGCTTTGACAGGTCTTCAAGCTTGCTGGGGTCGGGCATGTCGTGTACGCGGTATACGAAAGCCTTCTCCTTCTTACCCTTGGGCACTTGGCCTATATGTTGAGCCACCGTGCGGTTGGCCAGCAGCATGAACTCCTCGATGAGCTTGTTGGAATCCTTTGACACCTTGAAGTATACACCAACTGGGTGGCCATCCTTGTCGATATCAAATCTCACCTCCTCGCGGTCGAATTCCACCGAGCCGTTCTCATAGCGGCGCTTACGCAGAATCTTGGCCAGACGGTCGAGTGTGAGGATTTCACGGGCATAGTCGCCCTGACCAGTCTCAATCACCTCCTGCGCCTCCTCGTAGGTGAAGCGGCGGTCGGATCGTGTCACTGTGCGCACTATGCGGTAGTTGACCACACGGGCGTTGTCGTCCATCTCAAATACACATGAGAATGTAAGCTTATCCTCGTTGGGGCGGAGCGAGCATATACCGTTGCTCAGGTGCTCGGGGAGCATCGGTACCACTCGGTCGACAAGATATACCGATGTGGCGCGTCGCTGAGCCTCGCGGTCGATTATCGAATCGGGGCGCACGTAGTGTGTCACGTCGGCTATGTGTACACCTACCTCCCAGTGTCCGTTGGGCAACTGGCGGCATGATAGTGCGTCATCAAAGTCCTTGGCATCCTTGGGGTCGATTGTGAATGTGGTCACCGAGCGCATATCCTCGCGCTGTGCCACCACGTCGGGGGTAATTCCAGCCCCGATTTTCTCAGCGGCACGCTCCACAGCCTCGGGGTAGCGGTATGGCAGGCCATACTCGGCGAGAATGGCATGAATCTCCGTGTTGTTTTCACCTTTTTTACCGAGTATATCGACTACCTCACCCCAGGGATTTTTGGCATCGTCGGGCCAGTTGGTGATTTTCACCACCGCCTTGTCACCGTTTTTGCCACCCTTAAGTTTGTTGGCGGGGATGAATATATCGTTGGCGAGATACTTTGAGTCGGTATTGAGCAGGGCCATCTTCCCTTTGCCTTCGAGCGATATGGTGCCAATAAACACCTGCTCCTTCTGCTCGATAATTTCGAGCACTTCGGCCTCGGGCTCGGCTCCACGACGTGCAGCAGCTATATTGACGCGCACACGGTCGCCGTTGAGGGCGTGCATCGAGTTGCGTTCGGCCACAAATATCGGTTCGCCGTCATCGTCGGTGATCACCGAGTTTTTACCGTTGGAGCGTCGCACAAAAGTGCCTTCGGCAGTGTTGCCGCGCACCGTCTGCTTGTACTTTCCGGGTGCCACTTCAATGATGTCGCCGTCAAAAGCGAGTTCGGCCAGCGCCAGAGCAACCGCCCTATGCTGCTTGGGTGTGTCCATTCCCAATGCCGCGGCTATCTGCCGGTAGTTGAACGTAGCGTTGTTGAATCGCACCGCTGCCTCGAGCACTCGCTCCGACAGCTTTATACCTGATGATTTTGATTTATGAGCCATGGCGTAGGGAATATTGGATGAAAATGTGAGGTATATAACTCACCCAAGAGTGTTAACGCCTCACTATGCGTCAATGTTCGCGTAGTTGGCGTTTTGCTCTATGAAGTCGCGGCGCGGAGCCACGTCCTCGCCCATAAGCATCGAGAAGATACGGTCGGCATCGGCGGCATCGCTGATTTTCACTTGCTTGAGCAGGCGCTTTTCGGGCGACATGGTGGTGTCGCGGAGCTCTTCGGCCGACATCTCACCAAGACCTTTGTAACGCTGCACCTTGGTAGACTCGCCATAGCGCTCTATGAAGTTCTGCACCTGAGCGTCGGTCCAGCAGTACTCCTCGGCCTTTCCGCGCGAGCATTTGTAGAGCGGCGGAGTGGCGAGGTACAGGTACCCGTTCTCGATTATCGGGCGCATGCGGCGGAAGAAGAATGTCATCAGCAGCGTGGCGATGTGAGCGCCGTCGACATCGGCATCGGTCATGATGATGATCTTGTGGTAGGCGAGCTTCGAGAGGTTGGCTTCCTTGGGGTCGTCGGGTGTGCCGATTGTGACACGCAGTGCCTTGAACAGGTTGGTGATCTCCTCCGAGTCATAGATGCTGTGTTCCAGCGCTTTCTCGACGTTGAGAATCTTACCGCGCAGTGGCAAGATAGCCGGGAAGGGGCGGTCGCGGGCGCTGTTG
>CAMWOD010000256.1 GCA_947175715.1 uncultured Porphyromonadaceae bacterium | reverse complement strand
CCGCTACCACATCAATCGGCGACCTGGCATTCAACAACGCTCCTGTGGCTGAGGTTAATATCCCCGCAACCCTCACATCAATCGGTTCTTACGCATTCAACGGCTCTAACCTCCAGGGCACTATCGCACTCCCCGAAGGTCTTACCAAGATAGGTGTGCAGGCATTTGCCGAGAACAAGGGTCTCGCTGGTATCTCACTCCCCTCAACTCTTTCATCGGTAGGTTCAGCTCCCTTCAAGGGTGACGTTGCTCTGGCTCAGATCAACCTCGCTGCCAATGAGAAATTCGCCATATCGGCCAACGGTGCCCTCACCACAGCCGACGGCAAGCTTCTTATCGCTTACCCCGCAGCTGCCGCTGCTACCGAGGTGACCGAAAACGCCGAGGAGCTCGACAACTACGCATTCTATGGCGCAAAGAACCTTACCAAGGTCAACCTGCCCAACATCGCTACTTACGGTGACTTCTCGCTGGCAGCTACCGGCCTCACCGCCCACAAGCTCACCGGTAACATCGGCCGCAGCGTTCTCGCTGATTGCAAGAGCCTCAAGTCGGTAGAAGTAGTTTCTGACAATGTGCCCATCGCCGTTTGCTCAGGCTGCTCTGCCCTCGAGTCTTACACCGCTCTCCAGCCTGTGACTATCGTACGTCAGGACGCATTCAGCAATTGCGCAGCTCTCAAGGAGGTTAACCTTGGCAATATCTGCGTTATCATCGAGGCTGGCGCATTTGACGGCGTTAACGGTTTGAACATCGTCATCTCATCGGCGCTTGTTCCCGCTCTTGCTCAGAATGTATTCGTAGAAGGCGCTCCTATCACCGTTACCGTTCCCACCGAGCTGGTTGACGCTTACAAGGCTGCTCCCCAGTGGTGCAACCTCGAAATCAAGGGTGATGCCAACCTCGCTGTTGGTCCCAAAGACATGGGTATGCCCGCAGGTCTGTACTACTCAGGCTCTGACGATCAGCTCCACTGCGTATATGAGGAAGGTGAGCCCGATGTTTACGAAGTGAACATGCCTCACACATTCCAGCTCGCTCAGTTCAAGAACCGTATCTACGGTGCATCAGCCGGTAAGAAGTTCATCTACTCAGGTACTGCCGCTACCGAGGGTGATGGTAAGCTCTACTACATCTCTCAGATCAACGGCAACCTCTTCCAGGCTACCGTGCTCGACAACGCCGGCAACAACGCTTACCTCGATCCATTCGCACTCTACATCTACAAAGAGGACCTCTTCGTCAACGACCGTAACGTGGCTCTGCGCAAGATTCCCGCTGACGCTATCGCACTTCCCCAGGACTATGAGTCGTTCACCGAGAACAACTGGTTTGGCACTTACAACACCAACTTCGTTTATGGCTGTATCAAGGCTGGCTTCTCAATTACCGAGGATAAGGATGAGGCCGGAAACCCCGAACCCCTCTACTGGCAGGGCTTCAAGTACAACGGCAACGGTATCTTCCGCTTTAAGAACAAACACATTGGTAACTCTCAGGCCCCCGGCCCCGACACTCAGTCAGAACTCCCCTACATCTTCAAGGGTGTAAGCCCCATCTTCACCACATTCTACATCGATGAGGCCAACCGTCACCTCTATATCTACCTTGAGGCTGAGCTCGCCAAGATGGACGACCTCAAGGCCGGTATCTACCGCTTCGACCTCGACCGCGTGATCGCTACTCCCGACCCCGCCAAGATGTCAGACCTCGATCCTATACTCATCGACGGTGCTCCCGTAAGATGGGAAGGTGGTGGTGCTACCGAGCACGTAGGTATCTCTCAATTCTCACCCGACGAAAACAAGAAGTATCTCTACTGGTGCTACCGCGAGGCATCGGAGAACGATATCGCACAGGTGGCTAAGTCGCGTGAGGCTGGCGACGCCGCTACAACCGGCCGCTACGATTGGGCTGAGGAGTACAACGCAGAGAATCCTCTCCACCACTCAGGTATCAAGCGTATCCAACTCGGTGGCAATGAGAAGCCCGAAGTTGAGATGGTAGTACCCGGTGTGGAAGGCTACGGTGTAATTCCCGTGAACTACGAAGGTTCGAAGAAGCCCCAAGACGGCGTGAACAACATCACCGTTGACAATGGTAAGGTGGCTTACGACCGCATGCTCGTTGCTGAGAACACATTCATGGTAACCGAGGCCGCTCAGGTTTACGTATATGGCGCTAACGGCCAGCTCGTATCGGCTCAGGCTGTAGCAGCCGACCAGGTAGTTGAGCTCGGCGGCAAGGGCGTATACATGATCCAGGCCAACTTCGCCGACGGCGCACAGCAGGTTGCTAAGGTCGTTGTGAAGTAATCACACATTATTATATATAATATCAGCGGGGCCGCTCATTTGAGTGGTCCCGCTCGCTTTTCACACAGTGCCTATGGTATACGACTTATACGACTTATAAGACTTATAAGATTTATAAGACATATAAGGCCTCTGTGACTTATGAGATTGTCGCCATCCTTTGTGGCACGTTATTTTCTTTTGTGAAATAATAAGGGGTGATTATAAAGCAAAATGGTAAGCAAAATGTTAATGGCGCAAAAAAATGCTGACAAATGTTCAAAATTGGATAAATTTATATACCTTTGCGAAA
>CAMWOD010000255.1 GCA_947175715.1 uncultured Porphyromonadaceae bacterium | reverse complement strand
ACTTAAGAAGCAGAGCAAAGTTGACGAAGTGATCGACGAGCTTAAAGAAATTGTAGAGAACGCAGGGAAGTAATTGCCCCGTAGTAGCTTTAGAGTTAAGTCTATACATCCATAACATGAGCCATCGACATGGCAAAATGATTTTAGCCGGTTGATGTCTCATGTTTTATCCAGATATTAGCATCACATTATGACCAATCCTGACCAAAATATTTTTCAGTCGTTATGGACGATGACGCGTCGCCTACTGAAGCTATATAGCGATGGTGCGCGATTGACGCTGGCTGAAAAGTTGACACGACTGATGTCGGTTATTGCCATGTTTTTCATATCGGTGATATTGGGCATCTGCGTTCTTATGTTTATCACTCTTGGAGTTGGACGCTTACTCACCGAGCACATGGCCGACTATTGGAGCTTCTTCATTATAGGCGGATTCTATATACTGCTCATTGTAGCTCTGTATATCTTCAGGAAGCCATTGCTCACCAATCCATTGGCGCGCTTCTTGTCTGCACTTATTGTGTCACCTCCTAAATCAGTAGAAGAAGATGAGTGATCTATTGAAAAAACATGAGCTAAAGCCCAAAGCATGGCGTGGTTATACCCTCGACGAGCTGCGTTATCGTCGTGCTCTCACTGAGGTAGCAATCGAAATCGAAAGGGATAGGATAACACAATCGATTACCGACACCGTTCCCAACGCCCTTAAGGGACGCTCCTCGGGCCCATCTATGATGTCGAAGGTATTTGGCGCGCTCAACTATGTGGATTATGCCGTATTGGGCTGGCGGCTTATCAAGATGGTAAGAGGTTTGCGCCGCAAGAAGTAGATAGAAGCACCTGTTGCAGAACCAGCCCGTTCTCAATCACATCAACGCTTTAATGCTTTAAGCACCTGGTGTATTTGCGACCGCGTGTCGATACGTGTTGGCACAAGCGGCAGTCGGAGCACATTCTCGATATAGCCCATATCGTGGAGCAAGCATTTCACTCCTGCAGGATTGCCGTCGACAAATAGCAAGCTGAACAACTCGGTGAAGCGATGATGTATATCCAATGCTCCGGCATAGTCGCCTTGAAGCGCCAGGCGCACCATTCGTGCAAATTCGCGCGGAAAAGCATTTCCTATCACCGATATTACACCCACGGCACCCAGTGTGATTAATGGGAAAGCTATTGCGTCGTCGCCTGAAATCACAGAAAATTCAGGGCGTTTACCCTTGATAATGGCATCCATCTGATTCACATTGCCCGATGCCTCCTTTACCCCAATTATATTTTTAAAATCGTGTTGCAGCCGCAATGTTGTAGCCGCCGACATATTCACGCCTGTACGTCCCGGCACGTTGTACAATATTACAGGCAGTTGAGACGCGTTCGCTATAGCGGCATAATGCTGATATAATCCTTCCTGTGAAGGCTTGTTGTAATATGGTGTTACCGACAATATGGCCTTGAAGGGTCGCAGGTCGGTATTTTTTATTTCATCGACCACGGCCGCAGTATTATTACCCCCGATACCCACTACAAGTGGCACGCGGCCATTGACGCGCTCTACCACAAAGTCGCGTACCGATTCGCGCTCCTGAGGTGACAAGGTTGCCGATTCGGCGGTGGTGCCGAGCACTACTAAATAGTCGACATTGCTTTTTATCTGATATTCAAGCAAGCGAGCGAGTGCGTCATAATCAACCGAGAAATCTTCGTGAAACGGTGTAATCAGAGCTACACCCATACCTCTCAAATCAAATTGGGCCATAATATTGTGGGTTGTGGTCATTCTATCGGCAAAGTTAACACTAATTACAATTATCAGCAAATAGTCACGAAAGCTCTAAACCATCATACCACCTAATTTGTTAGATATACAAACGATAAACCTTTAAAATATATATACAATGAGCGAATTTAACGATATTATCAACAGTAAGAAGCCCACATTGGTCGACTTCTTCGCCACATGGTGTGGCCCTTGTAAAATGCAGTCACCAATCCTTGAGCAAGTAAAGGAGCGTATTGGCGACCATGGTACTATAGTGAAAGTGGATATCGACAAAAACCGCGAGTTGGCTGCTCAATACCACGTGCAGTCTGTACCTACCCTCATCCTGTTTAAGGATGGAAAGGCTGTATGGCGCACTGTAGGAGTGCAGCAAGCTGAACTTCTCGTTGCTAAAGTCTACGAGCATGAGGAGACCAAAAGTGATGAATAAATTCATCGACCTATCCGATTGTCCTTGCTGATTTCTTCAGCCGACAAGCTGCGTCAAAATATTGGCGCAGTTTTTTGTGCAAAAATTCTTAAGGATTCTCGTATATAATTGCAAATTGAGTATCTTTGCGTCACGTTAACCAAAATCTACCATTTAAGATATGGATATCAATACTATCATGTCTCAGCTCGAGGCAAAGCACCCGGGCGAGAAAGAGTACCTCCAGGCTGTGCGTGAGGTGCTTCTGTCGGTGAACGACGTTTATAATCAGCACCCTGAATTTGAGAAAAACAAAATCATCGAGCGTATGGTCGAGCCTGACCGTATTGTCACTTTCCGCGTGCCACGGCTTGACGACAAAGGTGAAGTGCAAAACAACATAGGTTACCGCGTAC
>CAMWOD010000254.1 GCA_947175715.1 uncultured Porphyromonadaceae bacterium | reverse complement strand
TGGCTCGGTGGGTCGGTTTAGGGGAAAACTCTCATGCAATAGATGCCCTACAACTTTAGCACAAGACAAAGTAACCGGCTGGGGGGACTGGAAACTTTATCTCGACCCCGGACACTCAGGCCGTGAAAACCAAGGTATGTGGGGTTATTCAGAAGCACAGAAGGTGCTGAGCGTAGCCCTCACTATTCAGGAATATCTTCAAACTTATACTGATATACCCGAGGAATGTCTGAGGCTATGTCGCTATGACGAGAAAACTACAGTAGGTCTTGAGGAGCGTTCTGATGCAGCAAACGCATGGGGCGCAGATTTCTATTACTCTATCCACTCTGATGCAGGTGCAACCGAGAACTCTATCGTACTCCTCTTCGGTGGATGGCGTAAAAATGGCACAGAAATTGAGAAAACACCCAATGGAGGTAAAGCCTACGGTGAAATTCTCAATCCCAACCTGTCAGGAGCTATGCGTATACCCTCACGCGGTAACTGGTATGACCGTTGCTTCTACGATCGTGGGCCCTCTACCCATACCAACCAATATCCTTATCTGTCGGTAAATCGCCGCTCCAACATGCCTTCACTGCTCTCAGAGGGTGGTTATCACACCATCGCATCACAACAGCAGCGCAACATCAATACCCAGTACAAACGTCTTGAGGCTTTTGCCGCATTCCAGTCACTTCTCCAGTATCATGGTGTGGCTCGTCCCGGGCAGACATTTCTCACCGGTGTAATTACCAACAGCGAGAATGGCCAGCCTATCAATGGTGCAAAAGTGACTGTAGGAGATAAGACATATACCACCGACACCTGGGAAACCGCATTCAAGCCCTACACCAACAATCCCGACCTGATCCACAACGGTTTCTATCTGTTCGAGGGTCTTAAAGCCGGTGAAACTGTAGAGGTAAAATTCGAGTGCGAAGGTTATGAGCCTTACACCGCTACCACCACCATCAAAGAAGGCACTCAGAATGGTATAACCCCCGACTACATCACATTCCTTGATGTAGCCCTTACCAACATCGCACCCGCAAAGGTCGCTTCAATATCGTTGACCAACATGGATGCTGTATCTCCCCTACAACCCCTCGCGATCACCTTCACCCGCAACATGGACCGTGAGTCGGTAGAAAAAGCATTCTCAATCAACCACAACGGTAAAGTAGAGCTCTCTTGGAGCAACGACTACACACTGCTCGTTGATCTCAATCAGCTTCTTCCCGAGTGGGATTACACTATCACAATCGATGGTTCAGTCGCACGCAACTCAGCCACCAATCAGCTTCTCGACGGCGATGGTGACGGCGTAGAAGGTGGCAACTACACCCTCAAGTTCACAATGGCCGAGCCCGACCTCTCTGCTCCTGAGATTGTACAGACTTATCCCGCCAATGGTGGTGAGGCTGCCTTTGACCAGCGCCCCGTAATCGGCATCGAGTTTAACGAGGAAGTAAACTGGAACGAGGACAACATGGCCGATTTCGTCACCGTAACCGACGCTAATGGCAATGTATATCCCGGCAAACTCCTGCACTCAGTGATACTTGGCAAGTCGTTCCTCCAGTACTATCTTGACAAAGATCTTCCCCTCGACCGTACATTCCTCGTTACACTCAAGGCTGGCATACCCGATATGTATGGCAATACCACCGACAAGGATTCACACTTCCGCTTCATGTCGGAATACCGTCGCATGAAAGACAGCAAGATGCTGCAGGACATGAACGACCTCGCAAACTGGTGGGCTCCCGGCGGCTCAGGCTCGACTAAGGGTATCATCATCGACGACTCATCAATCGCACTGAGCAACCTGACATGCACAAGCGACCCCGAAAACACTGGTTCGATGCAGATGACATACGTATTCGATATTGAGGCTGCAACTCCTCTGTGGAACATCCGTGAATACTGGTCAAAGGGTAACTCAATAATGATGAATGAGATTGAGAACTGCGTACTCCGTGCTCACGTATATGGTGACGCTTCTAACAACACATTGTCAATTATGACACGTGTGAAATCGACCAATGGTCTGAATCACAATGCCCAGATGCCTCTTAACTTCCGCGGCTGGCGTCCTCTGATCTTCGACCTCAATAGCGAGGCTGAAGCTTTCACTGGCGATGGCAGCATGGACGCTCCTATCTATATCGATTCATTCTTCATGATCCATGAGGACATCGATCCCGATGACGAAGAAGTCCCCTTCCAGGAATGGGAAGGCCGCATATACTTCGACAACCTGATGTGGACCAAGTGGGACTATGAGAACTCTGAGCGTAACGCCAACATCGAAGATATCGAATTGCCTGACTCTGGTGTAGCTAACGTCGTAGCCGACAAGGGCGCAATATCTTGCGACGGCAACTATGCTTCGGTTGCTACAAATGCCACAGTTTACGGTCTCGAGGTTTACAACATCGCAGGAGCACGCGTAGCATCAGCTAAAGCTTCACGCATCAATGTTGCCTCACTTTCAGAAGGTGTTTATGTAGTACGTGCCCTTACTTCAGCAGGTACTGTCACCGCAAAGATCGTGAAATAAAGACGCGTTTCTTACAAGATAAGTCAACACTCAAGCGGGTTGAGCTAAATCAGGCTCAACCCGCTTAATTATTAGAAAAGAAACAAACTGCAAAA
>CAMWOD010000253.1 GCA_947175715.1 uncultured Porphyromonadaceae bacterium | reverse complement strand
AAATTAAAAAATGGCGTTTTTCACTTACATCGCCCGAAGCTCAGGCTCAGGGTTGGGTGGAATCGTGGTATATTTTCGCTGCCTACGCATTGGTAGTAGGTGTGCTTTTTGCAATTCTTTTCAAAAACCCCAAGAAGACTCCGAATATTTCACTCGACAAGGCCGCTGATATTGACGGCGAAGGTGCCGACGGCTTTGTAGGTAATATTTAATTCCCCAAATAATTATTATGATCCAGTTTTATTCCCCCGACATCGAAAAGTCGCAGGTGTTGCCCGAAAGCGACTCTCAGCATGCTATTCGTGTGTTGCGCATGGGTATGGGCGATGAGCTGGAGATAGTTGATGGAAAGGGGCATCGTTTCCGTACTCGAATACTCGACCCCCACCCTAAGCGTACATTGGTTGAAATAATTGAGCGCATTGATTCTCCATTGGCATGGAGTTATGACATCACTGTAGCTGTGGCACCTACCAAAAATATGGATCGCATGGAGTGGCTTGTAGAAAAACTCACTGAGATTGGGGTGAATCGAATTGTACCGGTAAGATGCCAGCGGTCGGAGCGTCGCGAGATAAAAAAAGAGCGTCTTGAAAAGATCGCAATCTCGGCTATGAAGCAGTCGCTGAAGTCGGTACTGCCGCACGTAGATGAGATGACTGATATAAAGAACTTCATCAATGATGTGCGACATACTCCAGGACAAAAATTCATGGGTTATTGCAGCGATGAAGTGGAGCGACGACTTATGGCGAGAGCGTGCCAACCTCACACTGATACAATAATATTAATAGGCCCTGAGGGTGACTTCACTCCTCAGGAAGTTGCCGAAGCCATCGGTGCCGGATTCGTAGCTGTGACAATGGGCGATAACCGTCTGCGCACTGAAACTGCCGCACTCGTAGGCTGCGACACAGTACATATAATAAATCAATCTAATGGATAATCTCATATCTTATCTGAAAGGGTCGTCTACCGACAATTATTTCCTTCTCGCAGGTCCATGCGTGATCGAGGGGGAGAAAATGGCGCTTGAAATAGCGGAGAAATGTTGCGAAGTTACCTCACAACTCCACATCCCGTATGTGTTCAAAGGGAGCTATCGTAAGGCCAACCGTTCTCGCATTGATTCTTTCACTGGTATTGGCGACGAAAAAGCACTGAAAATACTCCAGAAAGTAAAGCATACTTTCGATATTCCCGTTGTAACCGATATACATACCAACGAAGAAGCCGCCATGGCCGCTGAATATGTTGATATGCTCCAGATTCCGGCATTTTTGTGCCGACAAACTGAATTGCTCATAGCTGCCGCTCGCACTGGAAAGATGGTAAACATCAAAAAAGGGCAATTCTTATCTCCGCAAGCTATGGCGTATGCCGTTGACAAGGTACGTGATGCTGGTGGTAAACAAGTTGCAATCACCGAGCGAGGCACAACTTTCGGATATACCGACCTGGTGGTTGATTTCCGCGGAATACCAATCATGCAGAAAGCTGACTGCCCTGTGATACTTGATGTAACCCACTCTCTGCAACAACCTAATCAAGCAGCCGGTGTTACAGGTGGAATGCCTGAGATGATTGAGACTATAGCTCGTGCCGGAATAGCCTCCGGTGCCGATGGACTTTTTATGGAAACCCATCAGGATCCCTCAGTTGCCAAAAGCGACGGAGCTAACATGTTGCGGCTTGACCTGCTTCCATCACTACTCCACCGTCTTACCACATTGCGTATGGCGGTAAACTCCATAAATAATTAGCATCTTCACATAACGATAGATAACATTATGCGTAAATTATTAATATCTGCCTCATTAGGTATATTTTCGTTAACACCATTTTGTGCGAGTGCGCAGGATTTGTCGTCAAATCCGGTGCAACAAGCCATCATGGATACATACGACCGACTTATCAAGGAAGATCCTACTGATTTTGAGCCATACTTCCGTCGTGCCTCTGACTATTACCGATTGAATCAATATCTACGTGCATTAAGCGATGTGGATGAAGCGATCAAGTTGACACCGGCCGATAGAACTGATATGCGATATGAAGAATTGGTTTTGAGGGCTAATATTTATCTTATGACTGATCGGCCGGCAGATGCATCAGCCGATTTTGAGGCAGCATTGGCTCTCGACCCTACTAACTTTAACACGATTCATCAAAAAGCCAATACCGACCTGATACTTGGTAATACGGCAGCCGCTAAAGCAGGATACATACGTATGCAAGGTCTTTCGCCGCGAAGCCCTGAGGCGCTATTTGGCCTTGCGCGTGTTGCAATAAAGGAGCGCAACTATGGCCAAGCCAATGAATATGCCGATAAAGCTGTGCAACTCAATGCGGGGGAGAGTAGCGTATATGTCACCCGTGCTAATATCCGCCGCGAGCTCGGCAATAATACAGGTGCCGCACAAGACCTTATAGCAGCTATCTCAATTGATGCCAATGGTCGCGCCCTTAGCGACTTGATCGCCCTTGGGGGTAAGGACTACCCCGCTACTTCTACCGCTCTCAGTGAGGCGATAAAGGAGGCTCCAAATATTGACATGTTCAGATACCTTCGTGCCGAGGTAGCCAAGATCAACTATCACTATAAGGATGCAATCGCCGATTTCTCCAAACTGGTAGATGTCT
>CAMWOD010000252.1 GCA_947175715.1 uncultured Porphyromonadaceae bacterium | reverse complement strand
CAGAGCATCTGCCTTACAAGCAGAGGGTCGGGGGTTCGAATCCCTCAGCGCCCACACAAACAGCAGGCCGCAACAATCGTTGCGGCCTGCGTCGTTTATGCCTCAATCTGTGAGCATCTATATGCCTATACCTTTGTAGATAATTTTGCTGACGGTGGTGCCGTGGCGGCGGATGTAGAGCTGGCCTGGGGTGAGATGGGTTACGCGGATGCCCTGGAGATTGTAATATTCGACTGGTGAGTCGGCGGGATCGATGTTGATGTCGGAAACGGCCGCCGATGGGTGAAATTCGAGTGTCTCGGAGGGGTCGGAGTAGAGTCGGGTGAGGAAGCCGAGATTGAGGTAGGGCACGCGCTGGTAGGCGGTTACATTGACCATATAGTAGGTGTCGGCAACGAATGGTGCTGTGAAAGTTGCCTCAGTATCCTTGGTATCGACCGATGCGTGAGGGAGCTCCATCACTCCTCCCTGGGGAAATTTTACGCGAATCAACAGGTTGTTGATAAACACGTTGCCCTTTTTCTCACTATTGGGCACCGGGGCTATGGTGAGGTAGCCTGGGGTCTTACCCGTGGGGAGCGACGTCTTGTATTCGTCGAACTCTGAGGTGGTGGTGAATGTGTCGGAAATCTCTTTTTTCATTCCCGATGCGGTTTCGGTGTAGTAGGTTACGGCCACATCGTTGCCGTAGGTCGAGGCCATGTTGAGTGTGATGTTGAGGTAGCCTGTCGATGTTTCCTCGAGCACATATTCGGGTGAGCGTAGTGCGGCGCGGAATCCGTACTTGGCAAGATCGTCGTCATACTCTACTCCCACGGCATTGCCTGCGGTGGCGTTGAGGGTGAACTCCCATCCGGGGAGCTGAGGATATGTGGCGAGTTGATTTTCCTCGTCGACAAATGGTTCGGCCACAGAGCCTTTGCCGTCAAAGTCGCTGAAGTCGGCCGAGGCAATGGCGTAGGTTTCGTCGGCGGGCGCTGTGTAGTGGGTGCGCACATTGGCGGTGTAGTCAGTGGCGCCTCCCACGGCATCCCAGCTCAGCCGGAAACCGCCGTCGGTCTCGTCGATAGTGAGCCCCGAGGGAGTGGCGAGCTTATACACATTAATTATATTGGACTTGGCCGATTTTGTGGTGCCGTCGGTGGCGCACACAAAGTATTGGTATTTGGAGCCGGGGGTAATACCCTCCACCACATACTCGGTGTCGGTGGTGTAGGCATCGGCCAGGAAGTAGGGCTGGATGAGGGCGCGCTTATCGTCGTCATATTCACCCACTGTGAGGTAATAGCCGGTGGCACCGTCTACGGGTTGCCAATGTGCTGTAAACGAGACTCCGGTAAAGTCGGTATAAGGGTCGGCCACAGGGGCCTTGAGCGCGGCCAGTGCATCAACCGAAGTGCCTGCGGCGGCAACAAAGACAAGAGTGGCAAATAGATGATTGTGTAGCAATTTCATTGGGTGTGAAGGGTTTAGTGCTGTGATGAATGTGGTGGTAAGCTGAGAGGGGGCGTGGCGCTAAGTCAGTCAAACAAGCCCCCTAATGGCAGGTCGCGCGAGGCACCGAGGTGAGAGTAGGCCAGGTCGGTGACTTCGCGGCCGCGGGGGGTGCGCTTGATGAAGCCCTCCTTGATGAGAAATGGCTCGTACACCTCCTCGATGGTGCCGGGGTCTTCGCCCAAGGCTGTGGCGATCGTGGTGAGCCCCACGGGTCCACCCTTGAATTTGGTGATTATCGTAGTGAGAATCTTGTTGTCGATTTCGTCGAGGCCGTAGCGGTCGATGTTGAGTGCTTCGAGGGCGAAACGTGCTATCGCGGGGTCGATTGAGCCTGTGCCCCTCACCTGTGCGAAGTCGCGCACGCGGCGCAACAGGGCGTTGGCAATACGAGGCGTGCCGCGCGATCGCAGGGCTATCTCATTGGCTGCGGCTTCAGTACACCCCACGTTGAGCAGTCGGGCGGAGCGGAGTATAATCTGGCGCAACACCTCGTGGTCGTAGTACTCCAGATGACAGTTGATGCCGAAACGAGCGCGTAGGGGTGACGTGAGCAAGCCCGAGCGCGTTGTGGCACCCACAAGGGTAAATGGCGAGAGGGCCAGCTGCACCGAGCGCGCGCCGGGTCCCTTGTCGATCATGATGTCGATGCGATAGTCCTCCATGGCCGAGTACAGATACTCCTCGACCACGGGACTGAGTCGGTGAATTTCGTCGATGAATAGCACATCGTTGGGCTCAAGCGACGTGAGGAGACCCGCCAGGTCGCCTGGCTTGTCGAGCACAGGGCCTGATGTGACCTTGAAGCCTACACCAAGCTCGTTGGCCACGATGGCCGATAGAGTGGTTTTGCCCAATCCTGGAGGGCCGTGAAGCAGGATGTGGTCGAGTGCTTCGCCGCGCAGGCGCGCAGCGGCCACGAAGATCTTGAGGTTGTCCACAATCTTCTCCTGACCGGTAAACGCACTGAACGATGACGGGCGCAGGGCGCGCTCAAGGTCTTCGTCGCGCGATGAGGCGGCTTGCTTGCGTATGTCGAAGTCGTCGTTGTTCATCAACTGCAAAAATACAAAAATCTATCCGTTCAGGCAAATATTGGGTCGAGCGGTCTTACTCGTCGATGGTGTAATTTATGAAGTCGATCAGTGGCTTAAGTGGGCGGAGCATTTCGG
>CAMWOD010000251.1 GCA_947175715.1 uncultured Porphyromonadaceae bacterium | reverse complement strand
TCATTCCTTCCATGAAGTTGTCGAGAGCGCCGCGGAAGTCGTTGGCAGCGACCATGGCGGTAACTACCGAGCGTTTTTCTACAGCCGACTTTTCGTCGATGGTAATGATGGCATATTTCACCTGATACCATTTGTCGGCTGAGTCATCCCAAAATATCTCAAATATTCGGGTGCGTTTCACGCTTTCAACGGTGAGTTCGCCTGATACAAATGGGGTGAGCTCTTCAATGATACGTGCTTCGGCCTCGGTAAATGAGAGGGCGTCGACAAGATATACCTCGGGGGTTGACTTTATCGAGCCATTCTCTTGTACTTTGTCGTACTTGGCCTTGCATTCAAACCAATTTGCCATTTCCAGTCGTTGTAATTAGAGGATTGAAGTAAGGTTGTAGTTTACAAACTCAATATCGTTGCGAGCGCGGTTGGCGAGCTCGGGATTCAACCTTACGGCCTGACGGAGGTTGGTTCTCACCATTGAGTCGTTGTTGGTGCGAGCGCCAACGATAGCCATCAGGTAGTAGGTGGTGGCATCGGGAGCGGTAATGCCCGATAGGGTCTGCTTGGCTTTAGAATAATCTTTAGTGAGAATCTGTGCTACAGCGGCATTATTGCTCTTTACGTCGCCAAAGGCGGTAGCGGCAGCAGCGTTGTTACCTTTCATCAGATTGTAAGTACCGAGTGCATCGGGAAGCATGTCGGCACCTGCGCCAGCACCAAGGAGTGAGTTGGCGTTGTTGAGGTCGCCGTTGATCATCTTGATGATAGCTTCGTTGACTTTGGCTTCGGGATTGTTTCGGTCGATACGGTTGGCTTCTGCGAAGTTGGCGCGTGCTGCGCGTAAGTCACCTTCGGCAAGCTGGATCGCACCGAGATTGTTGTAAGCTCGGTAGTCGTTGGGATAAAGGCGTGCTGCGGTATCGTAGATGAGTCTGCGCTTGGCATTGTCGTCGGTCAGGGTAGCGTAGTAAAGAATTTCGTCGGCTGAGAGTTTTGTGGGGTCGGTAGCATAGAGATTGGCGATTTCTTCGTCCGATTTGCCGATAACGCTCACAGTGGCTGTGATGCGTGAGTAGCGCAGTTGAGGCAGAATCTCATCGGCGAGCTGATCGAAAACCGACGAAAGGTTACGGATTTCGCGCTCACGCTGCTCGGGATCCTTGTACATCGACAGCACGCTCAGCACGAGGTCCTTGTCCTGGATGTTGCTCTCAGCAACCAAGCGCTGGAAGCCTTCCCAATCCTGGGCAGTGAAGTTGGCAGTGAGTTCGCCAAAATCGGTGACTTTGTCACGCTTGAGCTGATTTTTGAGATATGCCGATGTATTGGCCTCACGGTTGGCGGCAAGGCGTTCGTTAAGTTCTACACCACCTTCGGGTGAAGCATAAGAAGAAATGTTGATTTCCTCAATGCGGCGTGTCGAGTCGTTGGAAGCGGCTTTTACATCGGCATTGAACTTGCGCATATCGTTGCTGCGGAGCTGATTGTCGCGGATATTGGCCTGGTTGATGAGGAACATAATATCGGCGTCATATTTCTCGGTGATGACCTTCTGGAACTTATCGGGCGCGATCGAGGGGTTGATGCCCTCGGCAGTGGCGAGAAGTGCGGTAGTGTTGATGCCATGACCGATAGTGACGGGATTCAATGCGTAGGTCTTGCTGCCGTTGCGGCCTTGGAATTGAAGCACTACGTCGGCTTGCTCCATGCCGGGCTGATAGTCGAACAGCAGGGGAATATTGATTGTACCGCCATATTCGTAGTTAACCACGGGGTTGTTGCCGCGCACCTTCTCTCCCTGGAAGATTGATGCCGGAGCCTTTACTTCTTTACCGTCGAAGCTCAGCACAGGGGTGATGACCAGCTGGCCATTGCGCTGGAAGTATTTGGCAGGTATTTTGCCCACTACTGTGCCGGGCACCTGGCTTGCCGAAGCTTCGAGGGGTGATGGATTAAGGTTGAAATACTCGGCTTTGGGTTGAGCCAGTTTTTTCGAGCAGCCGGTGGCGAGGAGGCCCAGTGCCAATGCTGCGATTGCGAGACTTGAATTGGTTCTCATTGCTATTTTTTAGTTTTGTGATGAATTGTCATATTATCGGCAAATATAACGATTTTATCCGAAATCGCCAATAAAAATTTTGAGCCGGATCAATAAGTCGATTCTACTCTCCCCCTTGCGGCACAAGGCGTGCTGAGCACTCCCATAGTAGGTATATCGGTAAGAATACAACCAAGAGTGTGAATGGGTCGCCTGTGGGGGTAATCAGAGCGGCGATTATCAGCAACACGACAATGGCATGGCGGCGGTATCGGTCGAAAAATGAGCGTGTAAGCACTCCGATACGTCCCAATAGCCATGCCAGCAAGGGCAATTCAAATGTGATGCCCATTGCGAGGGTGAGCACTATAAAGTTGTCCATATATGAGTCGATGGTGATGATGTTGGGTATCATCTCGCTCAGCTGATATGTGGCCAAAAAACGAAGTGTCTGCTGAAAAACCAAAAAATATCCTACTGCGACCCCGAGGTAAAACATTAGGCATCCCCAGAAAAATGCGCTACCAGCATTGCGTCGCTCATTTGGGTAAAGGCCAGGACTAACAAACCGCCACAACTGATAAATGACAAAGGGGAAGCCAAGCACGAGCGCAAGCCAGCCCGAAGTCGATAC
>CAMWOD010000250.1 GCA_947175715.1 uncultured Porphyromonadaceae bacterium | reverse complement strand
CCACGTTATGTTATTCCACCTTTAGAGGCTATCGCCGATGGTCTGGAGGCTCGTGGGCGCGGAGATGTGTATCATAGACAGCAACCACTATGTGCAGTACTATACCGGCACCTTCCAGCACGGAGGCATATCGATGGAGGAGATGCTCGTGCCGCTGATCACCCTCACTCCACGATAAAGTGTTGTAGTTTGTGAAACCTTATTTAAAATTGTAATCTCCGAACTTTTACCACACAATATTCCTTAAATTTGTAAGGACTAAAATAATCAGTATATATGGCCACTCTCTGCATCATACTCGGTTCGCTGCTTATGTGCGGCGCTATAACATTGGTATTCCGCCCCATCTTTCCGGGGTCTATCTTAGCCTACGCCGGGCTTTGGGCGTTTCATTTCAGCGGATATTTCCCGGTAACGATGCAAGAACTTCTATTCTGGGGCGTGGCCACAGTGCTGGTGGTATGCGCCGACAAGCTACTACCGCGCTCCAACGCCATGGCGCTGTCGGGGCGTGGCTACGTGGGTGTAGGCACACTTGCAGGCATGATTGTGGGGATGCTCATGGCATCGGCCGGCATCATACTTGGAGCCGTAATCGGCGCCTTCCTCGGCGCTATGGCCTTCAGCCGCACTCCACAGGGGCGTACGCTCGACTTCCCCTCGTCCACATTCGTGCGTTTCCTCTGCTCCCGAGGGCTACCCGCTGTAATTACGTTCAGCCAGATAGGCCTCATTTTGTATTACTCCCTTAATCTCGCCGGATACTGATGAAACACCTATTTTACCTCATCGCTCTGATTTTCACATCGCTGCTGATGGCCACAGCTGCCCCCCGACAGGGTAAATTCGTGGTCGAAAAGCCCGATATGGAGCAGATAAAGAATGAAGTAAACGACTCTACTTCAAAATATTACTATCCTCGCCTGATGGAGCAATATGAGAAGAACGAGACCATCATGACCCTCAACGATTTCCGATACCTGTATCTGGGACAAATGTTTCAGGAAGATTTCAACCCTTATCGAGAGTCAACCCACACCAAGCACATCGAGGGGCTATACTATCAGGATAAACACAACCGCGCCGAGCTCGACACCATCATAAAGTACGCCGAGCTGTCGCTAAAGGATAACCCATTCGACCTACGCCAACTCAACTTCCTCACCTACGCCTACCGCAAGCGAGGCAAAGTGAATATGGCCAATATCTGGCAGTTTCGCATGAATCACCTGCTCGAGGCAATATTATCAACCGGCACAGGCCTCGACCCCGACAATGCCTGGTATGTCATCAACCCCGAGCATGAATACATTGTAATCAACTTCCTCGGCCGCGAAGCCGATGCGCAGGAGTTCACCCAGCCCTACTACGACCATATTACGCTCAAGCCCGCAGCGGGCAACACCGATGCCCCCAAGGGTTATTATTTCAATATCAAAAATCTTCTTGAGGAGTACTATCGCAAGCACCCCGAGCAGCTATAAAATAGCCGCCACCTCCTTGAACGCAAACCATTCATTCCCCCCATCGGCCTTTTGCAGCAATAAAAGTCCACTGGCATCCACCTCGGCTATGCGGGCCTCGAATGTCGCTCCGTCGGGAGTAGAATAGTTGTGATACCCATCACGCCGCCACATGCGTCGCTTATACTCGGCATGGACCTCCTCGCGCGGGCGCCACAAATTATCTAAAATGCTGTGGGCGATGTTGACTATGAGCTTTTCCACATCATATTCACGCCCCGTGAGCTGTAGAAGTGATACAGGATTGGGGGCATCCGACACAAAACTGCGCTGGTTCACATTCAACCCGATTCCGGCTATCGACGATTCAATGGCCACCCCTTGAAGCGAATTTTCAATCAATATCCCCGCTATCTTCCTGTCGACCACATAAATATCGTTGGGCCACTTCACCGTCACCTCCTCACCGGCATTACCAAGCGACTCAGCCACCACACTTGCCACAGCAAGAGCCACACACTCCGAGATAAAAAACTGCTCGGTTGCCATCACCCCATCGGGGCGGAGTATCAGCGACATAGTCACATTGGCTCCAGGCTCAGCCTCCCACGAGTTTCCACGCTGACCACGTCCCGCCGTCTGGCAGTGGGTATACACCACCGTGCCGTGCGCAGGCTGTTGCTCGGCAAGCAGTTGACGTGCAGCCCCGTTGGTCGATGGAGTTGATTCAAGATATACCATCAATCGATAGTGAGCGTGCGCACCTGCGTGTCGGGATCCTCAGCTATGGTGACTTTCACCGTATCGTCAGGCAGCAGCGACTCGATGCGCTCAGGCCACTCGAGCAGGCACAAAGCCCCCGAGTCAAAATAATCCTCAACCCCCATGTCAAGCGCTTCCTCTTCATCCTCAAGACGATATAGGTCGAAGTGATAAATCAGCTCAGCCGTCGTGTCCGACCGATACTCATTGATGATCGAAAACGACGGAGAGTTGGCCATATCCTCCTCCACACCGAGCACACGCGACAGCGCGCGGATAAACGTGGTCTTGCCCACGCCCATCGGGCCGTAGAAAGCAAATACAGTATTGTCGCCCATTAGCTTCACAAACTCACGGGCAGCCTTGTCAAGATCTTCAAGGTCAGCGATGGTGATGATAGTTGACATTGATGTAATGTGTGTGGAGGTGTATATTATAATATATAGAAT
>CAMWOD010000249.1 GCA_947175715.1 uncultured Porphyromonadaceae bacterium | reverse complement strand
GGTATAGACCTTACATAATTGCGCGCTAAGTTACACATTTTTTATCATATAACACCTGAGCGTGCTAAATTATCCCAAAAAAAGTGATAAAATGATGCGTTGTTTAAATTTATTTAACAATTATGGATCGGACTTTATCTTTTTGGTTTCCGTCAATCAGCGACCAAGGTATGATTTCACCTCTTTAAGAATGTTAGGGGCGGTAAAACCAAACTTCTCATCGAGCACTTTATAAGGGGCTGATGCGCCAAATCGGGTCATTCCATATACATAACCGTTGGCGCCTACCAGGCTTTGCAGCGTAATAGGAAGACCTGCGGTCAAGCCAAAAGCTGGTATATCGGTAGGGATAATCTCGTGACGATAGTCTGCGCTCTGTCGCTCAAAGAGTCCCACTGAAGGTACGGAAACCACGCGTGCGGATATACCTTCGGCCTTGAGCAAGAGGGCTACTTCGCATAGTAATGATACCTCCGAACCATTGCCAACAAGCACTACATCGGGATTGGGTGAATCGATCACGATATATCCTCCACGACGCATGCCTTGAGCGTCGGCATATCTGTCGCCACTGGTGGTGGGGAGGTCTTTTACATCTTGGCGGCTGAATATCATGCCAGTGGGAGATTTCTTATTTTCCATTGCCATCTCCCAGGCAATTGTAGTTTCGGCTGAATCGGCTGGGCGAAGCACAAGCATGGCCTGATGTCCGTCAAGGTTGTTGAACTGCTCAAGCAGGCGAATCTGAGCTTCTTGCTCAATGGGTTGATGGGTAGGACCATCCTCGCCTACGCGGAAGGCGTCGTGAGTCCATATATATTTTACAGGAAGCTCCATCAGTGCTGCCATGCGAACGGCAGGCTTCATGTAGTCGCTGAACACGAAGAATGTGCCACAGGCGGCCATCATGCCTCCGTGGAGCACAATGCCATTCATGATGGCGGCCATGGTCAATTCCGACACACCTGCGTGTAAGAATGCGCCAGAGTAATCGCCGTGAGCGAGTGCGTGAGTGCCTTTGAGAAATCCGTCGGTCTTGTCGGAATTGGCAAGGTCGGCCGACGATACAATCATATTCTTTACCTTGTCAGCGAGTTCACGTAGCACATTGGCTGAGGCGGTGCGAGTGGCTATGTCGGCTTTATGCACTATCGAGGGGTAATCGATGTGAGGTATCTTGCCGTCGATGAAACCCTGTAGCTCATTGGCGAGATCGGGGTTGCTTTCGGCCCATTGGCGATAAGCCTCGCGGCGTTGCTTCACGATGCTCCTCATTCTTGTGGCACGGTCATCGTATAGTTTTTTTACATCGTCCCATATCTCCCAGGGGTTATCGGGATTGCCTCCAAGATTCTTTATTGTAGCAGAAATGTCAGCACCCGATTTCGATAGCGGTTGGCCATGGGTAGAGCACTGGCCTTCAAAATTAGTGCCGTCGGCGGTGACGCAACCGCGCCCCATTATAGTGTTGCCGATGATGAGGGTGGGGCGTTTCTCTTCTTTGATGGCATCTTCGAGGGCGTTGGCTATTTCCTGCGGGTCGGTTCCGTCAATCTCTATCACATTCCAATGCCAGGCGCGGTATTTGGCTGCATAGTCCTCAGTGTCCACAGCATCGACATCGGTTGATAGTTGAACTTTGTTGGAGTCGTAGAACATTATCAGGTTCTTTAGCCCCAGGTATCCGGCGATGCGTCCGGCTCCCTGTGATATTTCCTCCTGGATGCCGCCATCGGAAATGAAAGCGTAGGTTTTGTGAGCTATAGTTTCGCCAAACCGGGTGGCGAGGTAGCGCTCTGCTATCGCTGCTCCAACGGCCATTGTGTGTCCTTGACCAAGAGGGCCGGAGGTGTTCTCGACACCTCGTTGAGGGTCGAGCTCGGGATGTCCGGGGGTAACTGAACCCCATTGGCGAAATTGCTGCAACTCGTCGATTGTGTATAAGCCGGACAATGCCAGTACGCTGTAAAGCATGGGTGACATGTGGCCCGGGTCAAGGAAGAATCTGTCACGGGCAAACCACGTAGGGTCGTCAGGATCGGTCACCAGATACTTATTGTAAAGCACGTTGATAAAATCGGCTCCTCCCATTGCTCCACCGGGATGGCCTGATTTGGCACGTTCGACCATTGACGCTGCCAATATTCTGAAATTGTCGGCGGCACGGGTCATCAGTTGACTGTCGAGGTGCATATTATTAATATAATATTGTGTTTTTAAGGGTGTCTACTAACGACACCACGAAGATACAACAATAAATTAACGTGGCAAAGTAAGATGAAAATAATTTTTAACAATTATTCGCAATCATCCTCGTGTTTAAAGTGTTATTCTTAAAAACACTATAATAAATGAAATCAGTAAAAGACACATTGCTTGAGCGTCGTTCAATACGCCGCTACGAGCGCGAAAGCATCCCCAACGAGGTGATGGACACGATATTTGAGGCAATTAACAATACCCCTACGAGCTATAACGGGCAACAATTTTCAGTGATAGATGTATCCGATCAGGAGCTCAAGGAGAAGCTATTCGATGTGATCGGTGCCAAGCAGATTAAGACGTGCAACCGTTTTCTTGCCTTCTGCTCCGATTACAATAAAATATCTCTGCTTGCTGAGGCGAAAGGCGTGAAGATGCCACCATTTACCGACACTATCGATGGTCTCACAGTGGGAATC
>CAMWOD010000248.1 GCA_947175715.1 uncultured Porphyromonadaceae bacterium | reverse complement strand
CTCAAGCGAAAATTGACTCGCTGCTTATCGACAGCCGCATGCTCTACGAGGCACCAGGCACACTTTTCTTCGCCATCGCTACCGCAACCAACGATGGTCACCGATATATCGCCGAACTTTACAACAAGGGTGTGCGCAACTTTGTGGTCACCAAGATACCCGAGGGCAACTTTCCCGATGCCAATTTTTACGTGGTCCACGATGTGATTAAAGCCATTCAACAGCTTGCCACTCATCACCGTAGCCGTTTCAACATACCATTGATTGCCATTACCGGAAGTCGCGGCAAGACCACATTGAAAGAATGGCTTTACCAAGCCCTCCAAGCCGACTATCATATCGCCCGCTCACCTCGCAGCTATAACTCTCAGCTTGGAGTTCCGCTGTCAATATGGTCAATTGACCAGGATACCACCTTAGGTATCATTGAGGCCGGCGTATCGCTCCCGGGCGAGATGTCTGCGTTGCAATCAATCATCTCTCCCACAATAGGCATCATTACCAACATCGGCGACGAGCATCGCCGGGGCTTCTCCTCCATCGAGGCCAAAGCGGCTGAGAAAGTATCGCTCTTTAAGTCATGCGACATTATAGTTTACGATGCCGACGACCCAATTGTGGCTCATGCCATCAATAATGCCACACTCACGGGCAAGAAAATCGGATGGTCGCGTACCGACCATCGTGCTCCCCTGTATATCCAGTCTATAAGCATCAACTCCGACTTAACCAACATACACTACACCTATTTCGGGAGCGCAGGCACTGTCACTATACCGTTTTTCACTCCCGCTGATGTGCAAAACGCCATACATCTGCTTGCGACGATGCTCGTGCTGGGCATATCACCAAGCGCTATAGCCGACCGAATGCTGCACCTCACGCCGGTGAATACTCGCCTCAATGTCATCGACGGTGTAAACAACTGCCAGATTGTCAACGATACGTACACCGCTGACTTCCACTCATTGGCTCCGGCGCTCGACTTCATGGCGCGTCAGTCAAATTCACACCGCACATCCACAGTAATCCTCTCCGACCTAAAACATGAGTCGCAATCGCCCGAAGGTGAATATCGTGCTGCTGCCCAATTGCTTAAGCAACGCAATGTGCAGCGCATAATAGGCATCGGCACTGAAATATCACACCACATCGCTGCATTCCCAGCCGGAACAATCTGCTACGCTTCGACCGACGAATTTCTCGAAAAAAATTCGCCCAGCGACTTCGTCGACGAAGCAATACTGATAAAAGGGGCTCCAGAATTTCACTTCGAGCGCATTGCCCAAGCCCTTGAAGCCAAACATCATGAAACGGTGCTCGAAGTCAACCTCGATGCGCTGGTCAACAATTTCAACGTATACCGCTCAATGCTGCTACCCTCTACCGGAATTGTATCAATTGTAAAGGCGTCGGGCTACGGAGCCGGCGTGGTGGAACCAGCAAAGACCCTTCAAGCCCAGGGTGCGGCATATCTCGCCGTGGCCGTGGTCGACGAGGGCGTAGAGTTAAGACAAGCAGGCATCACAATGCCGATAATGGTGATGAATCCCAAGGTGGTCAACTTCCGCGCCCTGTTTGCCAACTCACTCGAGCCAGTGATTTACTCATTCGACATGCTCAACGACGTAATACGTGAAGCTCGAAAGTATGGTCTAAAGGGCTATCCCATCCACATCAAACTCGACACCGGCATGCATCGATTGGGATTTTTGGAAAGCGACATCCCCACTCTGGCAGTTCAACTTATGAGCCAGGATATTGTAGAGCTGCAATCGATATTCTCCCATCTGGCCACAGCCGATTGCCCCGACATGGAGGAGCACACCCTCCGACAGTTGCAAACGTTCGAGCGTGCCACAAGTCTGCTCCAGCAACTCTATCCCAAACGCATTTTACGCCATATACTCAACACCGCCGGAATCGAGCGCTTCAACACCCACCAGTATGATATGGCACGACTGGGTATCGGGCTATACGGTATCACCCCCGAGCCATGGCTCAGCGAATCGTCGCCACTGTCGGCACTCCGTCCAGTGTCGACCCTACGCACTGTCATCATATCAATCAAGACGTGGCCTAAAGGCACCGCCATAGGCTACTCGCGCCGTGGCATCCTTGAGCGGGAATCGCAGATTGCCACAATACCTATAGGATATGCCGACGGACTCAACCGCCACTGTGGCAACGGCAGTATCAGCGTGCTGGTCAACGGGGTAGAATGTCCCACAGTAGGCAATATATGCATGGACCTATGCATGATTGATGTCACTGATGCCAATGCCGCTGTAGGTGATAGTGTTGAAATTTTCGGCGAGAATCAACCCATACAACGCATCGCCGAGGCTATCGACACCATACCCTACGAAATCCTCACCTCCGTATCACCCCGCGTCAAGCGCATCTACTTCCGTGAATAGCCCCACACAACCCAAGTTTTATCGAAAATTTGGGTAAAAAAAAGCCGCAACACTTTGCGCAATAATAAATTTCGATTATCTTTGCAGCCGGAATTGCGCAATCTCTGACGAGGACGCTTGTAGCCCGTGAATATTGCGTCTAATATTAACCATTAACCATCTAAGAACAATGGATTTAATCAAAGTAGCCGAAGAGGCCTTTGCAACCAACAACGCCGGCAAGTTCCCCAAATTCGGTCCCGGCGACACAATCACCGTATCTT
>CAMWOD010000247.1 GCA_947175715.1 uncultured Porphyromonadaceae bacterium | reverse complement strand
CACTTCGTCGATGGCAGTGTCGGCCTTCACGGCCACGGGATCAACCTCCATCACGTGCTTGATCTTCGACACCGAGGGGTGGGTGATCATCTCCTTGAGGGGTAGCACACCGCGCAGCTTCTCGTCGTTGTCGACCACATACACGTAGTATATCTCGTCCATGTCCTCGGCCTGCATGCGCATCTGCTTGATGCATTCGGGCATCGACCAGTTCTCGTTGACCACGATCATCTCGGTGCCCATCAATCCGCCGGCGGTGTCCTCGTCGTATTGCAGCAAGTCGACGATGTCGCCAGCCTGCTCTATATCATCGATGTGGCTCAGGATTTCATCGCGGTCCTCCTCATCGAGCTCCTGGATTATGTCGACAGCGTCGTCGGTGTCGAGGTGGTCGATCACCTGTTTGGCTATATCCTCGGCTGGCATGTCGCGAAGCAGCTTGCGGCGGTCGTCCTCATCGAGCTCCATCAGCACGTCGGCTGCCGTGTCGTCGTCGAGCAGGTGGTATAGGAATTCAGCCTCCTCCAGGTCAAGGTCCTGGTAAAGCTCGGCTATGTCGGCGGGGTGCAGATTGGCCAGCTCACGGTGGGCAGCCTCAATGTCGCGGCGGTTGATAATGTCGCGTATCAGCTCAAGGTATTCGGGTGAGTATTCTTGCATTATGATTGCCCTTTGCGCAGTGATGATACAATGTTGGTTAACTCGATAAATTGCTCAACGGTGAGCTGTTCGGGGCGCAATTGCCCCAATGCCGCGTCGGGCCACGGCACTCCGGCCGGCAATAGACCTCGCAGCGAGTTGCGCAGGGTTTTGCGTCGCTGGCCGAACGATGTTTTCACCACCGTTTTAAACAGGGCCTCATCGCACCCGAGGTCGGTCACACTGTTGCGGCGCATCATCACTACCCCCGACTTCACCTTTGGGGGTGGGTTAAATACCTTCTCGTCGACCGTGAACAGGTATTCCACCTCGTACCATGCCTGCAGCAGCACGCTCAGTATGCCACGGGCCTTCTTGCCTGCAGGGGCGGCGAGACGCTCGGCCACCTCACGCTGAAGCATGCCTGAGCACGCCGTCACCTGGTCGCGGTAGTCGAGTACCTTGAAGAATATTTGCGATGATATGTTGTAAGGGTAATTGCCAATCACGCAGAACTTTTGCCCATCGGGGTAAAGCTGTGCCAGGTCGAGCTTGAGGAAGTCGTGCTCGATGATTCTACCTTTCAGTTCGGGGAAATTGTCGTTGAGGTAATTCACACTCTCCGAGTCGAGCTCCACCACCTTCACATCGTGTGCGTCGCTCAATAGATATTGGGTTAGCACCCCCATGCCGGGCCCCACTTCGAGCACGGGCAAGCCCTTATACGGCTCAAGCGTAGCAGCGATGCGCTTGGCGATTGAGAGGTCGGTAAGAAAATGTTGGCCGAGAGATTTTTTTGGACGCACCTGTGTCATAATGAGTGGTGGGGTGTTTAATCGATTAAACTTCAGTGCAATAACTCGTCAACAATAGTCCGTAAGGACCACTGCAGAGTACAAAGTTAAGAAAAAAGCTGAAAAAAAGCACAAAAAAACTTGCACGGTATAAAAATTCGCCTTAACTTTGCAACGCTTTTCCGAGGAAGAGACCTCGGGCGCTTAGCTCAGCTGGTTCAGAGCATCTGCCTTACAAGCAGAGGGTCGGGGGTTCGAATCCCTCAGCGCCCACCACCGCAGGCCGCAACACATCGTTGCGGCCTGCTTGTTTTCCCCACACTCGGTCGCTACGCCGCGGCTCGATTGGAATTATTGGAGTAATAGGAATTATTGGACCTATCAGACATATCAGACCTTACGGACTTATCAGACAAGCAGGATGCAGAGATCGGCAGCTACGCAGCCGATGGATGAGGTGGCATACGACCTCATACCGCAAGCTGCGTGCACCTAACGGCGCACTTGCATGCGGCTAACGTGACCCGCGGCTACGCCGCGCGTTGTCGCTGGCGCTATGCGCCGCGGCAACCCCTCAATCCAATTCATGCGGATGCGAAGAATCGCGTCCCTACCGATGTGCCATCAACTTCTATGGCTTGCTCGGGTGGGAGGGGTGCAAAAAAAAGCTGCGGCCTGGGGAGGTCGCAGCTTGTATCGTGTATGGTGGGTTGTAGATTAGAAGTCGATGTCGGCGGGCATCTCTACAGCCTCAATAGCCTCACCTACCTGCTCAGCGCCATCCTGTGCGTACTCTGTTGCAGTAGCTACAACTTCTTCAGAACCGCCATTAACGAGTGCGTTAATGTCAATGCCAAGTTCGTTGAGCTTATTCTGCAGAGCATTCTGGGCATTAGAGAGAGCAACAAGGGTTTCTTCAGAGGGCTGGAAGTTGGGGTTGGCTTTAGCAAAATCGCCCATTTTTACATCTATATCCTCGAACACAACTTTGAGGTCATCAACTGATGATGCGCTGGCAATCTGCTCAGTAGCTGAATTAAGATAAGCTACGAGGTCGGCTTCGTTATTGATGGCACCAGCCACAGAACCTGAAGCAGAGCCAGAAGCAGAAGTAGTGGTAGAGTCGCTTGCGCTTGCTGAAGAATCGTTAGCAGAACCCTTCTTGTCAGAGCAAGATGACATTGAAACTGCGAAGCAGAGCATCAAAGATGCAAGGATAAAAGAAAATTTTTTCATTGTGGTAAAAATTTGGT
>CAMWOD010000246.1 GCA_947175715.1 uncultured Porphyromonadaceae bacterium | reverse complement strand
CTGGGCAATTTCGAGCGCGAAAGTGCTCACCTCGTCGCGGAAGGACTTTTCAGCTTCCTTGCGCAACTGCTGGATTGACACTTTTGCTGCGTCCATCTCCTTCTGTGCTTCCTTCTTAGCTGCCGCGCGGGCTTCCTCGATGATTTGGGTCTTCATCTTGTCGGCTTCGCGCAGTATGTCGGCTTGTTGCTTGCGCGCCAAGGCCATCTGTTTGTCGGCCTCCACACGGGCATTGTCAAGCTGCTCCTTAGCGTTCTGAGCATACTCAACGCCTTTGTTGATCAGGTCGGCACTGCTGTCGATAACCTTTGTTATCGCAGGACCGCCCCACTTCCACAGTATCAGCAGAAGCACGAGCAGGGATACGAACATCCAGAATATCAGGCCGAAATCAGGCGTGAATAATTCCATTTACTCAGGCGTTAATTTGCTTATTGGATGAAAAGTGCGAGGATACAAACGATGACGGCGAAAAGGGCCACACCTTCAACGAGAGCGCCGATCACGATCATGTTGGAGCGGATGTCGCCAGCCGATTCGGGTTGACGTGCGATAGCCTCCATGGCTGATGCACCGATTTTACCGATGCCAAGACCTGCGCCGATAGCGGCGATACCTGCACCAATACTTGCGCCTAAATTGGCCACTGCGTCTGCTAAAATCATTGATAACATAGTAGTAAGTTTTTTAGTATTTAATTTTTAAGTTTTTATTTCTTTATCGGTTAGTTAAGAGTGGGCCGGTGCCACAGTTGATGCGACTGGCGTTTCGGCATGTGCTTCATGATGCCCCTTCTCACGCGCAAGGGCAATGAAGATGGTCGATAGCATCGTGAACACATAGGCCTGGATGAAGCTCACCAGCGTGTCGAGCAGCAACATGAACACTGAGAATATCATCGACATCACTGTGGTAGCCCCGATCACGGCAGCTCCCATATCAGCGAAAATGAATATCAACAGTGTGAGCACTATCACTATCATGTGGCCACCCATCATGTTGGCAAACAGACGCACGGTCAACGCCGCCGGCTTGGTGAACATGCCGAAAATCTCGATAATCTGCATGATGGGTATGGGACACTTGAGCCAGATGGGCACATCGGGCCAAAGTATTTCTTTCCAATAGTGCTTTGTGCCGTAGAGATTGGTAATGAAGAATGTGAATAATGCCAACACCAGTGTCACGGCAATGTTGCCTGTAAGGTTGGCTCCACCGGGGAATACCACCAACAGTCCCAACAAGTTCATGTAAAGTATCAGGAAGAATACTGTGAGCAGGTAGGGAGCAAATTTCGGAGCCTCCTCCTTGAGTGTAGCCTTGATTACACCACCATAGATGAAGTCGACTATCAGCTCGAGCAGACCAAGACCACGGCGTGGTGCCTCATATTGGTGTCGCTTGTACCACACCTTCAGGCGCCATACGCTCAGTATCACAAGAACTACGGCTATGAACAATGCGAGCACGTTTTTGGTGATAGATATGTCAAAGGGACGTGAGATTTTGCCATCGGGCGATATCTCAATCACTTTACCCTTGAAGTCGCCATCGGGAGCAAGCTGGAAAATTACATTGCCATCCTTATAGGGCTTGCCATCGGATATGTGAGCTGAGCTGAAGCAATGCAGGCCGTCACTGCCAAAGAGGATTACCGGGAGGGGGATGCGCTTATGGTGATTGAAGGGCACTTCCCAGCCGTAACCATCGCCCAGGTGGTCGAAGATCACCTCTTTGGGGTCAACCCCCTTGCTATCGCCATCATGGGCTTCGGAAGCGGCAACACTAAGCGGAGTTAATGCCACCAGAGCTATAAGGAGGGTTAATATGTTAACAAGTCGCTTCATCATCCGATCAATATATACAAACCGACACTACATTGCGGTCCACATCGGCCACGCCACCCTTGATGGGTGTTTCATGGCGTTCCTCACCGTGGTTGCCGTAAGCGATATTGCCTGCGTCGAGGGTTGAAATGAGCGATGCATGGTTGTGGAGCACAGTGAATGAGCCCATCTGCCCAGGCAAGGTCACCCAGTCTACTTCCCCCTCAAAGAGGATTGCTTCGGCCGATATTACTTTGAGTGTCATGTTAATTAGTTGTTGTTAGCGATATGTTGTGAACACTTATGAGGTGATCACTTTACTTCCTCAAGCATCTTCTTACCCTTGGCAATAGCCTCGTCGATTGTACCGACATTGAGGAATGCCTGTTCGGGGTACTGGTCCATCTCGCCCGAGAGTATCATCTTGAAGCCGCGGATAGTTTCGTTGAGGGGCACCATCACACCAGGGAGACCGGTGAACTGCTCGGCCACATGGAACGGCTGCGACAGGAAGCGCTGAGCACGACGTGCGCGGGCCACCACAAGCTTGTCTTCATCCGATAGCTCATCGACACCAAGGATAGCGATGATATCCTGGAGCTCGTTGTACTTCTGCAGCAGCTGCTTCACAGCCTGGGCTACATCGTAGTGCTCCTGACCCACGATGTTGGGATCGAGGATTCGTGATGTCGACTCCAGGGGATCAACAGCAGGATATATACCAAGCTCCGCTATCTTACGGCTCAATACGGTTGTAGCGTCGAGGAAGCTGAAGGTAGTGGCGGGAGCGGGGTCGGTCAAGTCGTCGGCAGGCACATAGATAGCCTGAACCGAGGTAATCGAACCATTCTTGGTTGACGTGATACGC
>CAMWOD010000245.1 GCA_947175715.1 uncultured Porphyromonadaceae bacterium | reverse complement strand
GCCATAGAGGAGTCACACGGCATAAATAAAATTTATCATGTACTCCAAAAAACTAATTGTGGGGCTGTCATTATTATTTTGCTTCCTTACGGCAGCTGCCCAAGATGTCATCGTAAAAAGTGATGGCAGCCAACTTGCTGGTAAAGTAATTGAGGTTACGGAATCGGTTGTAAAGTACAAAAAGGTTGACAATCTCAATGGCCCACTCTATTCGATTAGCACCGACAATATTCTGCGCATCAACTATGAAAACGGTGATTCTGATGTTTTTGTAGACGAGGATGAAACGGCTCCGGCAACTGTGCTCAGCGGAAAGACTGGGAAAGTTAGCGACACCGACCTTCTTAAACTGCACGTCTTAGGAGACAACCCTTACATAGTCCCTAACAGGATACGATTGTGGGGATTTATTGGTGGTGGAGCTTTGTTTGTTTCTGGCGCGGCATTTCTAGCTAGCATTTCTATATCACAATCTGCGCATCCCACAGAGTTTTTCGCAGGAGTAGGATTAGCCGCTGCTGGTGTGGCAACAATGACGACATGCTACTTTGTAGCCAAGCACAAAAGAAATGCCATAAATAAAAACTACCTATCATCAGCCCCAATCTACCGCCATAATGTTTTTGATATTGATGGCAAATCCTTGTCGATAGGCATGGACTATATAGTCGATAACAATCACACCCGCACAATGGGCCTTGGATTGACTTATAATTTCTAATGAATATGAAAATACAAAATTTAGTTATATACGCCTACATCTTCTTACAAATATTGGCACTCTCATCATGTAGCACCCCGAGGACAACATCACTCGAACAAAACGGGTCAACAACAGTAGCACCCGAGATTATAAGCTACAATGAGTTGACGATGGATCTTGAACCCACAGGCGTAACCTACACAATAGACATTTCCACACGCGAAGGTGCCCTGAAACTGAGGAATATCACATTGCAAGAAGCACAAAAACTGGCATTGACAGAGTGCCTGATGAAATATAACTGCGCCACACTGTTCAATCCACAATTCACTCATCTCAAAGATGGCAAAAAAATATTGCGTGTCACAGTGTATGGTTTTCCAGCGCGGTATAAGAGGATTAATACCGAGACCGAGGTAGTAACCGAAAGCGTAGAGGAGTCTACGACCATTGACGGCAAGACCGAAACCACAACAAAAACAACTACCCGCGAGCGAACCATCCCTCGCCGCAAAAAACCTATAAGATAATAACCACTTATATAGCAAATAAGGTGTGCCAAATGGCACACCTTATTTGCTATATAAGTGAGGGTGGCGTTATGCCATGTAGGGGTTGACTTTGCCCCAGTCTTCGATCTTGGGAAGGATGCCCATACCGATCACCTGGTCGCGGAGGGCGCAGAGGTGACCGTAGCTCTTCTCAAGGTCGGCCATCTCCTCGGGAGTACCGGTGACAATCTTGGTGTAAACGCCATCGGCGGTGATGCATGAGGGCATGGCCATCATGATGTGGTGGTACTTCTCAGAAGCTACGTAGCAGCCTGCGGGCCAGCGGAAGTCCTTGCCACCCATAGCGGCTGCGATCATCTCAACGCTCATGTAAGCGGGGCTCTGGAATGATGAGCGGCCGCGGAGCTTGATGATAGCGGCTCCACCCTGGTTTACGGCTTTCTTCATCTCGTCCCACTGCTCGGTGGTGAGTTCTACGCCGTTGACTTTCTTGCCGGTGCCGATGATGTCGAGCAGAGGTGTGCCATCGATGGTGACGGGAGATGCAAATACTGCCATTTGCTCGCCGTGGCCGCCGAAGGTGCAGCAATTCTCAACCTTGTACTGAGCGATGCCGAAATGCTTGGCAAGGGCGCTCTGCAGGCGTGAGCTGTCGAGAGCGGCGAGGGTGGTGAGCTGGTTGGGCTTCAAGCCTGAGTAAAGCAGGGTAACGAGACCGGTGATGTCGGCGGGGTTGAAGATGATCACCACGTGCTTCACGTCGGGGCAATATTTCTTGATGTTTTCGCCAAGCTCCTTGGCTACAGCAGCGTTGCCAGCGAGGAGGTCCTCACGGGTCATACCTTCTTTGCGGGGTGCGCCACCCGATGAGATGATGTATTTAGCATCCTTAAATGCCTCCTCGGCGTTGGTTGTGGCGGTGATGTTGACATGGTCAAATCCGCACTGACGCATTTCTTCGGCTACGCCTTCGGGTGAGAACACATCATAAAGGCAAAGGTTGCTGCTCAGACCCATCATTATGGCGGTCTGGGCCATGTTAGAACCGATCATGCCGGCAGCGCCTACAATCACGAGCTTGTCGTTGGTTAAAAATTCCATTTCGATATTATTTTGGTTAGTGTTAAGTTGTTGATTGACTGCAATTATGTAGCAAATCGGGAGTATTCAGAATTTAAGCGCAAGTTAGCATAAAAATTGTTCTTGGCAAAGCGTGGCAACAGATTTTTTTGCTCACTGCGACATCATTCACCGGCCGATTTAGGCCCTGAGCCGCCGCGGCGCCGCCGATGCCACCTACGACGACTCGAAGCTTTCTTTTCCGCCCCCTCAGGTGTGGTTGAATTTTTCGGACGGTTCTGACCTTTCTGACCTATAGGACTCTTCTGACTCTTCGGATTCGTCTGATTCGCCCGATCGGTCTGACTTTTTTGTGGCTTATGGGGTGTATGGGGGGCTAATTCATCGGGGCGTGACTTGCGCGTGACT
>CAMWOD010000244.1 GCA_947175715.1 uncultured Porphyromonadaceae bacterium | reverse complement strand
ATTAATCATAAAGCGAAAAAGGAATGAAAGAACTGAATCCGCTTCTACATTCGCAACTACGACTTGCCATAATGTCGATTCTGATGAATGTGGAGGAAGCTGATTTCGTGTATCTCAAGGAGAAAACCGAGTCCACTGCCGGAAACCTAAGTGTTCAGATTGACAAACTTTCTTCAGCCGGATACATTACCGTTGAAAAAGGGGTATCCGGCAATCGGCCGCGTACTATTTGTGCAATCACCGAGGATGGGATCAAGGCTTTCGAAGATTATGTCAATGCACTGAGATCATATCTCAATTTATAAGGTACAGCTTTAACAGAACAAATTAGCCATAACTTATGCTTGTCGTGAGCAAGGTTATGGCTATTGCCTTATAGCAGTTCAATTGGATGAGGTGGCGTGGCGGCGGGCGAAGAGGGCGGTGACGGCCGAGGTGAGCAGGCCGGTGGCAGCTACGAGGCCCAGCACCACGAGCAGGTCGAGTGGCTGGAGCTGCACGGGGTAAACGTCGGTGACCATCTGCGTGTGGTCGCCGCCAAGCTTCACAAATCCCCCATACTGCTGCGTGAGCGTGAGGGCCACGCCAAGGATAATGCCGACTACGCCTCCACTGAGCGATATGAGCCATCCCTCTATCACAAAAATGCGTGTCACGGCCGAGGTAGTGGCGCCCATCGATTGCAATATGGCGATGTTGTCGCGCTTTTCGAGTACCAGCAGGCAGAGTGTCGACACTATATTGAATGATGCGATAATAAGTATGAAGGCCAGCATAGCAAACGTAACCCACTTCTCCACGGCTATCATAGCGAACGAGCTGTGGTTGTACTCCTCACGGCTCACAACTTTAAGCCCGGCAGGCAGTTGCAACTGTAATTGGTCGGGCTTCAGCGAGGTCCACAATTCTATAGTTGATGCTTCAGAATCGTAATCGAGTATGCTGCGTGCCATCTCGATCGGTATTATCACCAGGTCGTCGGCATGATTGCTCTGCGTGGTTTGCAACACGGCCGACACCACCAGCGAGTCGGCCCTGAAGGCAGTCATCGGGGCTGCGGTGTTGATGCGCCCCACACGCTTGGGCACATAGATTTTAAGCCATCGCTGGTCGGCCGGATGCGCTCCGAATGCCATCGCCGTGCCTATAGTCATCACAGCGCACGGCACATCGCCAGCGATCAACGTCGGTTGACCATCGATTGTAGCATGGGCTATAGCGTCGGACTGTAGCCACGTGTCGCTTACGCCCAAGATGGTGACGGGATACTGCTGCTCACCCATAATAGCAAAGGCCTGCTCCGAGAGCGTGGCCATAGCGTGAGCCTCGGGGTTGGCGGCGTTGATGGCCGTGGCGAGCGAGTCGGCATCGGCTATCACCTTACCGCGCTCAGGCACAATGCGCAGCGGAGGCTCAAGGAGCGACATCTGCTGCTCGGTGAGCTGGTGAAACCCATTGAATACCGAAAGCACTATGACAATGGCCATAGTAGCCACCGCCACTCCACCCACCGAGATGAGCGAGATGACGTTGACCGCACTATGGGTTTTGCGTGAAAACAGGTAGCGTAGGGCTATTCTGAGCTGTAGCAATGCTTAGGGCGATGAAGAATAGTTTGAATCGTAATCGACTCGCTACTGCTGGAGCAGATGGTCGATATTTTCAAGATAGTCGAGCGAATCATCGAGGTAGAACGACAGTTCGGGGGTCTTACGCAGCTGGAAGCGTACCTTTTGGGCCAGCTCGTAGCGTATCGTTCGGGCGTTGCGGTTGATATTTTCGAGCATTTCGGCACCCTTATCGGATGGGAACACCGACAGGTAAGCTTTAGCAACTGAAAGGTCGGGCGATACCTTGACGGCGCTCACCGACACCAGCACACCGCGGGTTTTGGCGGTTTGCAGGCGGAATATTTCGCTAAGCTCTTTCTGAAGAAGGCGAGCGATTTTGGCTTGACGTGTTGATTCCATAATATATACTTTTAAATTTTGGTTGAGCGCATCGTACTGAGTCGATGCAGCAATTACAGGATTATAACGCTTAGCGGCGCCTTACCGTTCAATCCTTAACTTTTCGTAGAAGTCAAGTGCCTCACGGGCTGCGATAAACGACGACAGCCTATTGTCGAGCACACCTTGCTCCAGCTTGGTGAGCAGCTGCGACACAGCGGGATTGTCGTAAAACGCCGATCGCAGGCGTGAATCGATGGTCTCATACATCCAGTAACGCGCCTGCTGTTGTCGCTTTACATCAAAATAACCAGTCTCCTTCACATAGCTGAAGTAGCGGTCGATCATCTCCCACACCTTATCGATACCCAGATCGAAATAGCCCGAGTAGGTGAGCACTTCGGGCACCCAACCCGAGGCAGTGGGTGGAAACAGATGCAATGCCGAGCGAAATTGTGTAGCCGCCAGGTTGGCGCGGTCCACGTTGTCGCCGTCAGCCTTGTTGATTACTATACCGTCGGCCATCTCCATGATGCCACGCTTGATACCCTGGAGCTCGTCGCCGGTGCCGGCAAGCTGTATCAGCAGGAAGAAATCTACCATCGAGTGCACGGCGGTTTCGCTCTGCCCCACTCCCACGGTTTCGACAAATATATTGTCGTAGCCAGCGGCTTCGCATAGCACTATCGTCTCACGGGTTTTGCGTGCCACGCCTCCGAGAGAACCTGCCGCCGGGCTGGGACTTATAATCGCTTTGGGATGGA
>CAMWOD010000243.1 GCA_947175715.1 uncultured Porphyromonadaceae bacterium | reverse complement strand
CACAGAGGAGACCCCAGCCGACAAGGAAGCCGCCAAGTTTGCCGACGATCCACATTATCCCGAATATTACCTGAAACAGATACCTTCCACCCCCCAGGAACGCCAAACCTGCAACGACATCATCCAGGAGGGCCTGTACAACATGGGCGTTATCCTCAAGGACAAGCTCGAGGACTATCCCGCTTCGCTGAGCGAGTTTAATCGACTGCTCACCCGTTACCCCGACAATGTGTATCGCCTCGACACATATTATAACATGTATCTTATATACATGCGCCAGGGCAACCTGGCCGAGGCCGAGCACTACCGCCAGCTCATAATGAGCGACTTCCCCGAGTCGAAATATGGCGTGGCTATGCAAGACCCCAAGTATCTCGACAACCTCAAGGCCATGCCCGCCATCCAGGAGGAACTTTACCAGCAAGCCTATCAGGCCTACCTCGACAACAACAATGAGCGCGTTCACTCCATATACGACGAGATGCGCAAACGCTACCCAATGAGCAAAATCATGCCCAAATTCATGTTCATTGAGGCACTGACCTATGTGACACAAAACGACCCCGAAAAATTCCAGTCTACACTCAAGGAGATGCTCGAACTCTACCCCGAAACCGACATCACCCCCGTGGCAAGCTCATACCTTAAGCAGCTCAACCAGGGGCGCAAACTGCATAGCGGGCCGGTCAACACACGCGGCATGTTGTGGGATATACGACTGGGCAATGACTCCACCGCCTCTGGCTCAACCGGCCAACCTGCCAATTTTGAAATAAATCCTGACGCCAAGCAGCTACTTGTGCTCACCTACCCCACCGACTCGGTTTCGGCCAATCAGCTGCTATATGACATCGCCCGCCACAACTTCACCACATTCGTGGTACGCGACTTTGAGCTCGAGCAAATGAACTTTGGACGCCTCGGAATGCTTATAATAAAAGGATTTGACAACCAGCGCGATCTCGACCACTACCGCAAGACGATGTCGCAGGACATACAACTGCAGCTCCCACCGCAGGTGCGACCGATAATCATCAGCGCACAGAACTTTGAAACCCTCATACGCGAAGGACGTAGCCTCGACGAATACTTCCGATTCCTCGACGAGAATAATTACCGCCAGGCTCAGGAGAATGTACTACCACCCGAGGTGTTTGGCCCCGCCGAAACTCTCAAAGAGCGTGAGGAAGAAGCCCCCGGCGAGCCAGCCTTGGATATTACTGACGCTCCACGCCACGTAGAGCCTGACAGCATACCCGCAGCGCCCGTAACCCTGCCTGCACCTCAGCAACCTGCCGAGAAGTCCGTGGAGAAGTCCGTGGAGAAACCCATAGAAAAGCCTGCGGAGAAGCCTGCCAAGCCGGCGCAGCCCCTACCCCAGTTCCCCGAGGGGTCGGAGGGCGACGATCCACTGTTCGACGAGCCTTGACAAGGTGTGCATTCTGTCGTAGCGGCTGTCATCCATTAATCGACAATTAACCAACCATATATTATGAGCGCTCCTCAAATACTCTGGGCCGACGACGAAATAGATCTGTTGAAGCCTCACATCCTGTTCCTCAAAGGAAAAGGATACGATGTAACGACCGTCAACAATGGCCGCGATGCCCTGGAACTGGTAGAAAACAACCATTTCGACCTAATAATACTCGACGAAAATATGCCCGGTCTCACGGGTCTCGAAACCCTGAGCCGTATCAAGCAGATAGCCTCGCTCACTCCAGTAATCATGATCACGAAAAGTGAGGAGGAGAACATCATGGATCAGGCCGTGGGCAACAAGATTGCCGACTACCTCATCAAGCCCGTGAAACCCAACCAGATATTGCTGTCGATCAAAAAAAACCTGCATAGCGAGCAACTTGTTTCCGAACAAGCCACGAGCGACTATCGTCAGGAGTTTGGCAAGATCACTTCACTCATCAACGACTCATACAATCTCGACGACTGGCGTGAGCTTTACAAAAAACTGGTGTTTTGGGAGATGGAACTTGCCTCGACCGAAACCAACATGGACGAAATGCTGTCGATGCAGAAGGATGAGGCCAATCAGGCTTTCTACAAGTTTATCAAACGCTCTTACTATGACTGGGTGACCGCCCAGTCGCCAACCGATCGACCCGAACTGAGCGTCGACATATTCCGCAACCGTGTATTCCCCCTGCTCGACAAGGGTGAAAAGGTATTCTTCATCCTTATCGACAACTTCCGCCTCGACCAATGGCTCACCGTCAAGCCTCTGCTGAGCGACATATTCACCATGGACGAGCAGCTTTATTGCTCTATACTCCCCACGGCCACTCAGTATGCCCGCAACGCCATATTCTCGGGCCTTATGCCATTGCAGATTGCGAAAATGTTTCCCGACCTGTGGGTCGACGAGGACGAGGAGGAGGGTAAGAACCTCAATGAGTCGCCACTTATCGCCACCCAGTTTGACCGCTACCGCCGCAAATGCCGCTTCTCCTACAATAAAATCAACGATTCTGTGGGAGCGCAAAAGTTGCTCAAAGACTTCAGCAACCTGGAGGTCAACGACCTGAATGTGATAGTGCTAAACTTCATCGACATGATGTCGCACGCGCGCACCGAGTCGAAGATGATACGCGAACTTGCATCGTCGGATGCCGCCTACCGATCGCTCACCGAGTCATGGTTCCGCCACTCGTCGGTAATCGACCTGTTTAAACGCATCAGCGAGAAAGGGTATAAG
>CAMWOD010000242.1 GCA_947175715.1 uncultured Porphyromonadaceae bacterium | reverse complement strand
GCGGGCGAGAAGTCGGTCAACGACTTGTCGGTTTCGGTAAGGGTTACATCACCACCGGGGTTGGCAGGAGAATATGCGTAGAAAGAAAGCTCAGTATTGTCGCCGGGCCAATGATATTCAGTTGCCGATGTGAAAAATCCGTCGCTACCTTTTGTGAAATCCATTACGGGGAAGAATAGCTGATTGCCCATGAAAGCTGCCACGTTGATCGAGGTCAGATTTGCATTTGTTGTTTCGGTGGCTCGTGAATCCATAGCCACGCGGAAATCTATTGCGCGGCCCTGATTAGTACTTACAGGTTCTTCTTGCGAGCATGATGCCAATGCCAATGCAGCGAGACCGGCCATCATCAGCGGTGCTTTTGTCTTTTTCATAACAGTGTGTTTTATTTTAATAAGGTAAATTAATTATAATCAAATTTCAATATTTTAAACATTTCAATAGCCCGATTAGTTTGCTGTCATGGGCAAATTAATATTAATATCGTTCCAATCGTTGACATCAGGGCGAAATCCGCTACCTCCGGCTATGGGTTGAGGCAGGTCGAGGCCGCGCACTATTATGTGTACATGCCGCGGGTCGGGAGCCGACGTGACCTGGTCGGTGACATCGTAGGTGTGGTACCATTTGGTGCCGTCGGTAAGATATACATATACGGTAAGCATATGCCGGCGAGCCGTAACGGAGCATTCGCCGAATGTGAGGAAGTTGGCGGTAAGGGCTTTACCACCGTCGACCGACTGGAGCACAAAGGGCATCGTCACGGCCACATCGGTTGTAGTCCGCTTGCCATGTAGATAGCCTTCGGCCATACCCGAAAGTGTGGCGTCGACTTCGGCACCGTGGAGGTACTCGCTATGCTCAATGTCGAGTATGTCGACCGTATAGTGGCATACAGTCTCCTCGGGGTAGAATGTAATTGTGTGTGTGACGTTGCCTGCGGCAATGCTGTTATAGCTGAGGTCGACGTCGTTCTGCCTGTTGCTCCATATCATGCCTGGAGTCTTGGCCATCCTTTCATCCTCGGTACCGGCTGCGCGAGGTACCGACCGCGACTGTATACCGTACCCCTCAAGGTTTACGGCGTCGCGGGTGAATACCTCAAACTGCTCCGGGTCGTCGGTGTTGCGCATTCCGGCCCAATCGGCATTGTCACCGTTTATGCCTATGCCAGCGTAATATCCGTATGGTATACTTATCCTACCACCATTTTTGCCCACAAATGTGTAGAGCAGCGCATTGCCTCCATCTGAAGGATAGAAGTAAGTCAACATTGATGACGGGTCGGCGTCAGGAGCATTGCGCCAGTCGAATACTACGTCAACTTCGCCTCGGTCGTCGACCTCAAAATCGAGATCTTTGTGAAGACACGAGCTCGCCGACAGCGCAAGAATAGCCATCGAGGGTATTAAAACACTCGTTTTCATAAGTCGCCTCCTTTCTTGTGTTTGAGGTTAACGTTGTCGCATCCTATCAGCCATACCAATGTTACTTCAGCTTTTGTGGGCCCGAACCAATGCAGATTCATTGTTTTCTCCCAAACATATTTGTTACCCTTGGGCTCATATTCCAGATACTTGCCACCCATGTATCCTATACCTATGGTGAAATCGATGTTCAATCGGCGCCCTACAGGCAGCGAATAGCCATACTCGATACCACCCATATAGTTGCAGCGGTTCCAGAGAGCTTTGTGGGGCAGACCCCCCATATATCCTTTCCCTCCAAATTCGAAGTCGTAAGTTACCACGCCGAAATACACTCCGATATGGTGCCCGGTAAGAGGCTTCTCCTTGGCTTTGCTGCCCAGCCATCGGCGCACGTTGACATCGCCGCCGTAGGCACGCCAGTAGCGGTGGCGGCTGTCCTTGCTCCACCAGCCGTAGGTCCAGTTTAGACCTACCGACCAGTCTTTGCCTACATAAAATTCGGCGCCGACTGTTGGTAATGCCAATGCGTCGTAAAGCATATTGGTTTTCAAACTCATGTATAGTGGCGAGCAGTGCCCTCCGGTGCCCTCGGTGTACTCAATCACTTCGTCAGGTATGATGTCGATGTCTACGATATCCTCCACAATAATGGAATCTACGGGGATCTCGGGTGCAGGGAGCACTGTCTGTCGCACTGGCGACTCATACTCTACATACAATTTTGAGGCTCTGAGCGTCGGAAATTGATGAGCGTACATGTATCGGTAGGGGATGCCGCCGTGAATTGAGCGGAGCTTTGCAAGACCACGATCGGATACGGCTGCCGATTCAGTGCCCTGGGCAATCGTGGCGTCGATAATCGATAGAACATCAGTCTGATACGGTACTTGGTCATCGTCGGCTACCAACTTGCGCAACCCTTGCCAGTCGCGTCCGAGAAAAACGAATGAGGCTACAGAGTCGGGTAGCTGCTCGCGCTGCGATATATAGTTGAAAATATTCTCGGCACGGTGGTGCGACAACCGCTCGTTGATAGAAACACTCCCTTCGGGTGACGCACCGCCGACGATGCGCACACTTCGCAATACATATCCCGAGTCGGGCTCGTTATAGCGGTGCATGAAGTTGGTGATACGGTTGATCTCAGCTTCATTGCCGGGTATCGACAGTGATATGTCGGAATGCGATTGAGTGAAATGAATCGTGACAGAATCGGCGATATGATGCTCCTGAGCGTCGACTACAGGAGCCAACCCCAACAGTAGTAGAGCTGCTGTCACCCACTTTATATGTCGTGGTAGG
>CAMWOD010000241.1 GCA_947175715.1 uncultured Porphyromonadaceae bacterium | reverse complement strand
GAGCTTCACCGCTATCTCCTCCCCTCCAAGCGACGGCATCAGATGTGCCGAGAAGCTTTCGAGGAGAATTATGTAGACATCTGGACGCTCGGTGCGCAACAAAGGCGCGGGAGCTTCATTATGTGAAGCATCTACCGACATCAAATCATTGAATATTCGCAGAGCCTCATTTGTGTCATAATATGTAAACGATTCCAGATCGCCCCCGCTGTGAGTCGCCGAATACAATAGGCTGAACACGGGATTAACTGCGGCATGATTGAGTCGCGCATCGGTCGAGAAATAGGCACTGCTGAGATTCATCGTCGACACCGTCACACCCCCGCGTATAGGAAGAAACAGGGCGGCTGTCATCAACAAGAGCCATCCCACACGTCGCCAGCGCGACACCACATTCAGTGCCGTCGGCGCCGCTTTGAGACGCGCTGCTCCCCACCACATAGCTGCGTAAATGCCAAGTCCCATCACTCCCCAGAGTAGAAGCCCTACAATGTATTGCCACCACTCAATGCTGGCCATTGCCGCTCCGGGCGAAGTGGTGAAGTAAAATATCGGAGTAGTATCGAGCTTAAACTCCCAATAGCCGTAAAGCATGTCGTCGGCCGCAAAAATCCATCCGAGTACCACGCCTATCACTATGCAATAAATTCGCGCTATCGGCTTAAACCACTTCCAGTCGACAAACTGTCTTGCAATCAGTATCAATGCGGGTATAACAGTGAGATACGCGGCAACACACAGGTCCATCGGCAGTCCATACCACAGCACCCTTAAATAGTCGGCCACGCCATACACTCCATAGATGCTGTAGTTGAGCATGATAAACACCAGCTTCATCACTATGCCGATACCTGTAGCCACACCCAGCCACGCCAGGAATTTGCCCACAGTATATTTGAATGTATTGCGTTGCTTAGCCATAAAAATAAAAGCTGATTTGCCTATTTTGCCACAAAGTTAGCAATTTTAAGCAATTCCCGCCATCCCCCCTCAAAATAACATATAAGAAACAGCGAGGAGCACGATTGATGTCGTGCTCCTCGTTGATTTATGAGCCTTATTTTAGCGGTTGGCGCGCTTGCGCTCAAGCTCGTCGAGAATGATCTTGCGGAGTCGCAGATGGTTGGGCGTTACCTCAACGTATTCGTCCTCCTTGATGTATTCAAGTGCCTCCTCAAGCGAGAACACTACGGGAGGTATGATTCGGGCTTTATCGTCGGCTCCCGAAGCGCGCATGTTGGTAAGCTTTTTCGATTTGGTCACGTTGACCACAATATCGTTGTCCTTGGCGTTCTCGCCTACTACCTGGCCAGCATACACCTCCTCCTGGGGGAAGATGAAGAACCGGCCGCGGTCTTGCAGCTTGTCGATAGCGTAGGCGTAGGCTGTACCACCCTCCATAGCGATCAGTGAGCCATTGGTGCGACGCTCAATTTCACCCTTCCAAGGCTGATATTCGAGGAAGCGATGAGCCATTATAGCCTCACCGGCCGACGCTGTAAGCACATTGTTGCGCAGGCCGATAATGCCGCGCGAAGGTATCTGAAACTCCATGTGTGTGCGGTCGCCCTGCGCGGTCATCGACACCAGGTCGCCCTTACGGCGTGTCACCATGTCGATCATCTTCGATGCGTACTCATCGGTGACGTTGATGGTAAGCAGCTCCACAGGCTCGCATTTCACACCGTCGATTTCTTTGATGATAACCTGAGGTTGACCTACTTGCAGCTCATATCCCTCGCGGCGCATAGTTTCGATAAGTACCGACAAGTGGAGTACGCCACGACCAAAGACAGTCCAAACATCCTCCTTATCGGCTTTCACCACACGCAAAGCCAGATTGCGGTCGAGCTCGCGGGTGAGGCGGTCGCCGATATGTCGCGAAGTCACATACTTGCCATCACGGCCGAAGAATGGTGAATCGTTGATGGTGAAGGTCATCGACATTGTAGGCTCGTCGATGGCTATACGTGGGAGTGGCTCGGGATTGTCGACTGTAGTGACGGTATCTCCTATCTCAAAGTCGTCAAGGCCTACTATGGCGCAAATGTCGCCACTGGCCACCTCGCTCACTCGCTTGCGACCCATGCCTTCGAAGGTGTGCAGCTCCTTGATGCGCTGCTTCACCACTGATCCGTCGCGCTTGCACAGACCGATATCCATACCCTCTCGTATCACGCCACGGTGTACACGGCCTATAGCGATACGACCCACATAGTTGGAGAAGTCGAGCGATGTGATAAGCATCTGTGGTTCACCTTCATACACTTTTGGCTCTGGTATATACTCGATAATTGCATCGAGCAGTGGCAGGATGTTGTCGGTGGGTTGCTGCCAGTCGGTGCTCATCCACCCCTGCTTGGCCGAGCCGTAGATGGTGGGGAAATCGAGCTGATCTTCAGTGGCATCAAGACTAAACATCAGGTCAAAAACCGCCTCCTGTACCTCATCGGGGCGACAGTTGGGCTTGTCCACCTTATTTATTACCACCACGGGCTTAAGGCCGAGTTGTATAGCCTTTTGGAGCACAAAGCGTGTCTGCGGCATCGGACCCTCGAAGGCATCAACAAGGAGCAAGCAACCGTCGGCCATGTTGAGCACGCGCTCTACTTCGCCGCCAAAGTCGGCGTGCCCGGGGGTGTCAATAATATTTATTTTATAACCTTTATAGTTAATTGACACATTCTTCGACAGGATTGTAATGCCACGCTCACGCTCCAGATCGTTGTTGTCAAGTATAAGTT
>CAMWOD010000240.1 GCA_947175715.1 uncultured Porphyromonadaceae bacterium | reverse complement strand
CTCCTTGGAGAGGGCATTGACTATCTGCATGATGTCGTCGAAGAAGCCCATATCGAGCATACGGTCGGCCTCATCGAGGATGAGAAACCGCACATGGGTCAGGTCGACATAACCCATGCTCATGTGCGCCAGCAGTCGGCCAGGTGTGCCTATCACCACGTCGGCCCCAAGCTTAAGGCCCTGTTTCTGCTGTTCGTACACCTTGCCGTCGGTGCCTCCGTAGATGGCAAGAGAGCCCACATTGAGATAGTAGCCGAATCCTTGCATCTGGGTGTCGATCTGCTGCACGAGCTCGCGGGTAGGGGCTATCACCAGGCAGTTGATGTGCTCGGGTGCGTAATCGCCGGCGGCTATCTCGTCGATTACCGGCAGGAGGTAGGCCGCGGTCTTTCCGGTGCCGGTCTGAGCCACGGCTATCAGGTCGTGACCCTGCTGTATCACCGGTATGGCCTTCTCCTGGATGGGTGTACACTCGCTGAAGTGCATCGCATCGATGGCGTCGAGCACGTCGTAGCTTAATGGGAGGTCTTCGAATGTCAATGTCTGTGAGATTTTTTGCGTTTTATTCGGCAAAGATACGCATTTCCCCGCAAAAGTATGCCCTAATACCTTGACCATAATTGGACGATTGCCTAACTTTGCACTCAATTAACCGCGGCACTTACCACCGACCGCTATCACAACATATGAAAAGCTTATTTTAACCATGATCACAACGATGATTGCCCTCTTCGTGCTGGGCTACATTGGCATTGCGCTCGAGCATATATGCCACGTCAACAAAGCTACATTCGCATTGATAATGTGCTCGCTCCTGTGGGCTGTTTATGCCATGATGGGTCACGATTCAGTGCTATCGGAGGATCTGATCATAGCCCTGGGCGACACTTGCGAGATAGTAGTGTTTCTCATAGGTGCCATGACCATAGTGGAGCTGATCGACCGATACGGAGGTTTCAACATAATAGTGAGGCGAATATCGGCCAAAAACAAGCGGGGACTGATGTGGGTGCTCGCCTTCGTGGCCTTCTTCCTCTCGGCGATACTCGACAACATGACCACCACCATCATCATGGTGATGATGCTGCGGCGCATGCTCACCAACCAGAAGGAGCGGTGGATGTTTGCATCGGTGATAGTGCTGGCGGCAAATGCCGGAGGAGCGTGGTCGCCCATCGGCGATATCACCACAATAATGCTGTGGATGAAGAATTATGTGTCGTCGGTCAATCTCATCACCAACCTGCTGCTGCCATCGCTGGTGTCAGTGGCGATACCCACATGGATAGCCACCCGCTACATCCAACCAGTGCCCATCGAAGGACTCAACGAGACCGACAAGCGCGTGGGCTACGTGCTGTCGGAGCATCACATCGGGCTATCGGTGTCGATACTTGTTCTCGGCGTGCTGGGGCTCCTGTTCGTGCCGGTGTTTAAGACCATTACCCACCTGCCACCCTACATGGGTATACTGCTGTCGCTGGGAGTGCTGTGGCTCATCACCGAGCTGATAGTATACCACTACCGCCTCGACGACAAGATGGAGGGGCGCATATCGCAAGTGGTGAAAAGCATCGACATGTCGACCATACTCTTCTTCCTGGGCATACTCATGGCCGTTGCGGCCCTGTCGCAAGCCGGCATCCTCACCGAGCTGGCCGCTTGGCTCAACACTACATTCCATAGCGTCTACCTCATCAACGGCATCATCGGTGTGCTATCGTCGATAGTCGACAACGTGCCGCTGGTGGCAGCGTGCATGAACATGTACCCTGTGGCAACCCCCGATATGATCGCCGCGGCTGCCGATCCGGGCTATACAGCGCTCTTTGTGGAGGATGGCCTTTTCTGGCACCTGCTCACTTTCTGCGCCGGCGTGGGCGGCTCGCTGCTCATCATCGGCTCGGCCGCGGGCGTAGTGGCCATGGGCATCGAGAAGATACCCTTTACGTGGTATCTTAAGCGCCTTACATGGCTCGCTTTCGTAGGCTACCTGGCAGGCATCGCCACCATAGCCCTCGAGTCACTCTTCATCAACTTCTGAGCACTGTTCCGCGGGCCTTGATACAAGACCGGCAAACTAAATATCAGCACTATATAAATACGACGATGGCCACGCCCTGGGGCGCGGCCATCGCTGATTATAGTGGGTTGGTGGGATTACTTATCGAGGTGGGGGCCAGCGGCTACAAGAGCCTTACCGGCGGCGTTGCCCTCAAACTTGGTGAAGTTCTTGATGAACATCTCGGCAAGTTTCTCAGCCTTCTTGGTCCACTCTGCAGGATCAGCGTAGGTGTCGCGGGGATCAAGGATCTTGGGGTCTACGCCGGGAAGCTCGGTGGGCACTGTGAAGTCGAAGATAGGTATCTCCTTGGTGGGAGCGGTGAGGATTGAGCCATCGAGGATAGCGTCGATGATACCGCGGGTGTCGCGGATCGAGATACGCTTGCCTGTACCGTTCCAGCCAGTGTTGACCAGATAAGCCTTGGCGCCGCTCTTCTCCATCTTCTTCACAAGCTCCTCAGCATACTTGGTGGGGTGCAGCGACAGGAAGGCTGCGCCGAAGCAAGCTGAGAATGTGGGGGTGGGCTCGGTGATGCCGCGCTCTGTACCTGCGAGCTTAGAGGTGTAACCGCTCAGGAAGTAATACTTGGTCTGCTCCGGAGTCAGGATTGAAACGGGGGGCAGCACGCCGGAAGCGGCGGCACTGAGGAAGATTACGGTCTTGGCAGCGGGACCTGCAGAGGG
>CAMWOD010000239.1 GCA_947175715.1 uncultured Porphyromonadaceae bacterium | reverse complement strand
GCATAAACAGTTTTTCTCCATCAAATTTTATGGTTTCGATAATTTCAGCGTGTTATATTTCGGTCCCTGCTAAGGCTTCGTCGAGCGAAGAGATATTTCGTTTACCGGTGATTCGGCCATTCTCGATAAGGAGGACTGCTATATTGCCGCGGGCGAGCTCCTTAATATCGGTATCATCGGCGGTATAGCATGGGTATTTGGCCATCGATATGTCGCGCCATCCCTCGAGTCCTTTCTTATCGGTGGCAATTATTGCGAAGAAGTCAACGTCTTTTTCTTTAGCCCTCTTGTACATCTCGTTGATTAAGAAGGTGTATGAAATATCTACGCGACGCAAGTCGGGTATAAGGAGCACTACTTGATCACCTGATCCGTGGAATACATCGTCGGTTACATCTACATCATCCTCGTTGTACACAGTCATCACCTCGTCGAGATGTATCTTTTTCAGTGCCTTTGTTTCATTCTTGCTTTGACGTTCTACAAATACCCATCCATCGCTTTCGTCGGGGAGGTTGTCGGCGTTGAAGGTGCGGTATTCATCATTGCGTTTGTAGATAAACTCCATGTCGTCGAGTTCTTCGTCGACTTCGTCCTTCTGGGCATCTGACTTACCGACACTGTATTGAGTGCCGACGGGATGGCTGCGGAAGTCTATCATCGGCTGGAAATTATACCCGATAAAGCCTACGATGATAGAATAGGCCCATAGCAGTACACCTACCAACCACTGGCTGGCGGGATGGAATAGTCCGCCGATTTTTAGGTTGTTGCGCCACAGGTATATCAAGACTACCGATATGAATACGTTTTTGTAGAATGTAGCTTCGTTGGATATAATCCAAAAATCTCCAAAGCATCCGCAGTCACTTACGGGATTTTTTACCATTATATAGAAGGTGAGCGGGAGCATCACCACCATTGCCCCAGTGAGTATCCACATCGAGGCTCGGCGGTAGTTGCCAAACAACATCATTGCACCTGTAACGAATTCGGTGCCTGCGATGGCAATTGACCCTACCAGGGTGATGGTACGTGGGAAAGTAAAACCCCACACGGCGAGATATTGATCCATTTTGTAAATAAATCCCCATGGATCAATGAGTTTGGAAAGTCCTGATATTAAGAATATTGCGCCTATCACGATGCGTGCGAGCCATACCAATGGCTTGCGGAATCGCACCATGAAATCGCCTAAGCGAGTATGTTTTTTTTCAGCTGTTTCCAATTGAAGTGAGTGGATTAAAGATGTGTGTAAGTTTGCTATTCTTCGGGATTAGTGAGTTTTATGATGCCAAACATGGCGTAGTTTATCATATCCATGTAGTTGGCGTCAACACCTTCTGATACCTTGGTGGAGCCGGCATTGTCTTCAATCTCTTTGGTGCGCATAATCTTTGTGAGAATCAAGTCGGTATATGATGATACTCTCATTTTGCGCCACGCTTCGCCATAGTCGTGATTTTTGGCAAGCATCAATGAGCGTGTTTCGTCCATCTTTGTATCGTACAGTTTCAAGGCCTTCTTGGGGGTTATGTCTTTGGAGTCGCTGTAACCAAGTTGCAGTTGAATCAGCGCTACGATTCCGTAGTTTACAAGGCCGATGAATTCCGGCAGAATCCCCTCGTTTACCATCGCTTTGCCAGTGGTTTCGAGCGTGCGGATGCGATTAGCTTTGATATACATCTGGTCGGTGAGCGACTGTGGCCTCATCAATCTCCATGAAGCACCGTAGTCAGCAAGCTTGTCGGCAAATATTTTACGACATTGTGCGATTGCTGCGTCGAATTGTTCAGTGGTTTTATTTGACATTATATGTCGAGTTACGTAATTTGTCAATATTGTTTTGCCTCAATCTCACCACGAAGTACGCCTAAGGCATTGCTGGCCAGAGCTTCCATCTCGTCTTCGCCAGGGAAAACGTGCACTGGGGCAAGATACTCGATGCGTGGTTTCAGTCGTTCGATCACATAGTCACTGTAGGCCATGCCGCCTGTAAGTAATATTGCATCGACCTTTCCAAACAGAACTGCGCCTTCCGATGCTATGGCCTTTGCCACGTGGTAGATCATGGCATCGAGTATCAGTCGGGCGTGCTCGTCACCATTGTTGATTCGGTCAATGATTTCTCTTACATCGTTGGTGCCGAGGTGAGCAGTCAAGCCTGCCAAACCGGCAATGCGTTTCATGAGTTGATCCTCGGTGTAACGACCGCTATAGCACAATCGTATCAGGTCGCAGGCTGGTAGAGATCCGGCACGCTCGGGTGAGAATGGGCCTTCGCCGTTGAGTGCATTGTTGGCATCGATGGCGCGGCCATGATGGTGTGCTGCCACTGATATGCCTCCGCCAAGGTGACATACTATTAAGTTTAGGTCCTCGTAGCGTCGACCTATCTGCTTGGCGTAACGTCGTGCGATGGCGCGCTGGTTGAGAGCATGCCATATACAGATTCGTTCCATCAACGGTGAACCGCTGATGCGTGCGTAATCGCATAGTTCATCCACTACACCGGGGTCGGCCACATAACTTGGAGCGCCGATAGAGTTGGCGATGTCGTAAGCGAGTATACAACCTAAGTCGCAGGCGTGTTGATGACGGCAAGTGCGCATTGCCTCGCACATCTGCTCGTTGACAATATACACACCACCCTCAACCGGCTTTGCCAAGCCACCACGACCCACTACGGCATCAAAGTCCATGGATTGGCCTGCTTCCTTGAGCGTTTGCTCGATAAGGTGTCGGCGGAATTCGTATTGGTC
>CAMWOD010000238.1 GCA_947175715.1 uncultured Porphyromonadaceae bacterium | reverse complement strand
ACCTCAACCTGGGCTCTTGCTGGATTGAGGTGCGCGACCGCTACGGCGCCGACGGCATTCCTGCCAGCGACTACATCCAGGAAGTGCTGAAGATGCCCCGCAACCTGCCTGTGCTCTGCGTCATCACCATCGGTCACCCCGACGAGGTGCGCAAGCCCCAGGCCACCGACAAGCTCCTGTGGGAGAAAGTCCACATAGGGGAGTGGCAACCCCAGCAACAAGACTGATGAAACCCCGCGTAGTGGTAATAGGTCAGGGCAATGTGGCCTGGCATCTGCTCAGAGCACTTGAGCCCGTAGCCGAGGTGCGCCATATATCGTCGCGCCAGTTGCATCAGCTCCCCACCGACGCACATTATTATATATTGGCGGTGAGCGACGACGCTATCGCCCAACTTGCCGCCACTACTCCCGACGTGGGAGTATGGGCACACACTTCAGGTAGCATACCGCTATCGGCATTGAGTCAGCACAAAACCAGTTGCGGCGTGTTTTACCCGCTGCAGACGCTCACCAAGGATGTGCCTGTCGACTGGAGCCATCTTCCCATATTCATCGAAGGCACGTCGGCCTCCGTGAGCAAGCAGCTACAAACGCTGGCCCGCAGCATCAGCGACAACGTGCATCAAGCCGACAGCTCCCAGCGGCGGCAGCTCCATATCGCCGCCGTGATGGCATGCAACTTCGCCAACCATCTATGGGATATCTCCGACCAGCTGCTGCGTCCACTCGGCGTTGATTTCACCGCAATGGTTCCCCTGGTTCAAGCGATGCTTTCAAAAGCCACTTTGATCGGTCCGCACGATGCGCAGACGGGCCCGGCACGACGTGGTGACACAAACGTAATCCAATCGCACATCGAATCTCTCCCTCCTGATTTGGCGCAGATTTACAGCATATTATCGCAACACATCATCAAGGAATATGAGCAAGATTGATTATAATCTTAAACTTATCAAAGGGATAGCTTTCGATGTCGACGGCGTGCTCTCACCGGCCACCGTACCGATGGATTCTGATGGCATACCGTGCCGCATGGCCAACTTGCGCGACGGATACTCTATGGTGCAAGCCGTGAAGTGCGGCTATCACCTGGCGCTGATAAGTGGCGCTGACACTCAGGCGGTGCGTCGTCGCTTTGAGATCATAGGCATAAACACCGACGACATGTATCTCGGTAGTCTCGATAAGGTCACAGCACTCAACCGATGGATGCAACAACACTCGCTGCAGCCACAAGAGGTGGCCTACGTGGGCGATGATATGCCCGACATTGAGCCGATGCGCCTTGTGGGCCTGTCGGTTTGCCCGGCCGACGCAGCCACCGATGTTCTTGCCGTGGCATCCTACATAAGTCCCGTCAACGGCGGATACGGCGTGGCACGCGACCTCATCGAGGAGATTATGAAAGCCCAGGGCACTTGGGAATCAACAACTAAAGCATTCGGACAATGAGCCTCCACCCATCACTCGCACACCTCACTGGACGACGCATACTCTTGGCAAGCGCATCACCACGCCGCCAGGAGCTATTGGGCATGCTCGACATCCCCTTCATCCGCCCCGCATCGATAGAGGTTGACGAAACTTACCCCTCCACACTCCAAGCACACAAAGTGCCCGAATACCTGTCGCGCCTAAAAGCTGACGCCTATCGGCCTTCCCTCACTCCCGCCGACATACTTATCACCGCCGACACAGTGGTAATAGTCGACGACACCGTGCTTGGCAAACCCGCCGACGAGGCCGATGCCCGCCGCATGCTACACCTCCTCAGCGATCGCACACACAGGGTTATTACAGGCGTGACGATAGCCGAAACCACAAAGCTGCACACATTCTCGGTCACCACATCCGTCACATTCGCCAAGCTCACCGATGACGAAATCGACTACTACGTAAACCACTACCATCCAACCGATAAGGCTGGCGCATACGGTATACAGGAATGGATAGGCGCTATCGGCATCACTGGCATCGACGGTTCATATTACAACGTCATGGGGCTCCCCGTGAGGAGGGTTTATGAGGCGTTAAAGGATTTTTCAAAGATTTAATCATCGTTTAACCAATTAGTTAAACAACGTTATAATCGCCGTGACGCAAATAAACCTTTTGCGCCACCAAGCGTCATATAATCAGTGAAACGAAATAAGAATAATTAATCTAAAACTGTAACAAACATATTTACTATGAAAAAGAAATTCATGATCCTTTCGTTAGCAATGGCTTCAGCTTTTGGCTTTAACGCCTTTGCGCAGTGCCCCAACGAGTGCAACGACAACTCTGAGTGCGTAGCTGGCGCCCGCGGACCTCAAGGACCACAGGACAAACGTTACCGTCCTACCAACATGGAGGAAATCGCCTTCGAGGGCATCCTTCTCACACCTGAACAGCAGACCGCCGTGAATCAGCTCAAAGCCGACACCAAGGCTAAACGCGAGCAGGCCAAAGCCCAACGAGCCGCCGACGAGGCCAATCGTAAAGCTGAGTGCATGGCAGCACGCCAGGAGGCAAAGCGCGAGTATCTCAAGCAGCTTCAGTCCATCCTTACCCCTGAGCAATACATCACCTACCTTGAGAACGTAGTAGTTGCCTCACCCCAGGGCGACAAAGCCGCAAAATTAAATGGCAAAACCCGTCTACGCGGACATAAAGCCAACTGCCCCATGATGGATAAGGCCAAGAAAAGCGACAAGCAGGCCCCTAACATGAACAAAGACAAGAAAGACCGCAAGGACAAAAAAGACAAGAAATAACAACCCTCTCT
>CAMWOD010000237.1 GCA_947175715.1 uncultured Porphyromonadaceae bacterium | reverse complement strand
TTGCACTACTGTGTGCAATAGTTGAAGGACAAGCAATTAATGAGAACATAAATACTCCAACACAAACTTTTAAAAAATTCTTCATCGTGGTAAAAATTAAATTAAACAAAACAAAAAATTTAGTGATTATTATTTTGCATCAAAGGCGTAGCCATCAAAATTGAATTCAGGATGTGTTCCATTATAGATTACATACCCTTTAGTAATACTTCCATTATCCCAAGTTATATATAGATCATATCGTTTATAACCTGATTCTTGTAGATAGTAAGTTCCGGAAAGATTATCATTGTATATACATCTTGCATATCTTCTTCTATCCCAATACACAGTTCCGTCTTTGTAGAAATACATATCAAAACAGTGTGGTTCATAACTTGTATTATGATAGCCATTGTTAGAACATTTATGAATCTCTGTTGAAACAGTTATATGAGGATTATTATTAGGCTGGTCGTAATTGGAAGTAGGGACTCTTCCATTTTGAATATCTTCTAATTGCCTCTGTAGTTTTGCACGTTCTATTTGACGACGTAGAGCCTGTTCTCTTGATTCTATTCTTAATGGGGAATATTGGGCATCAGCAATTTCATATGACAAAGCAATGATTACCATATATAAAATTCTTAAATACTTCATATAATCTAATACTTCACATGGTCGTCCAGCCCAATTGACCATTATAAAATAAAAGAGGCGTGGGCTGATATGCCACGCCTTAAGATGAAGGTGGTAGGAGTACCTTTGAGAACAGATGTGGATATAACAGCTCCACGCCGTATGACGTGGAGACAATTACGACCTCCCTTGTTCTCGATGGTAAGTTTCCTACGCTTTTCATCTACAAGCAGAAGACATAACGCCTCTTGTTAACAATGTCTCGAATCGATGCGCATCAATTCGCTGCAAATATAAGGAATATTTTTATTTTGCAAAAATATAGGGCACGTATGTGTTTTTATAGTTGTGAATTTTTGGTGAATTTTTCCGATGTTATCGGAAAAATAATGATAACAATCTCTCTCATTTGTGGATAGCGCAAATAAAAAGTTGCGAAAGATGCAATCACAAGGGAGCATTTTCGATTAAAAGAGTCTGAGGAAGTTTAAAGTATTTTCCCAAGCGAGATGTAGAGTCAAAATGCAGCAAACAAGATACATGTAGGCACTACGACACACTATATCATGCCTTCGGCACTCTAATGATTGGTGATGGTAACTCCCCACACTCAGCGCGTTGCGCATCGTGTGGGGTTCTGTACAATATCGCCGCCCTGCGGCTCCTCTATACTTACACCAGGAGCTATCGACAACCGCCAGCCCTTAGAACTGGCCATAAGTACGCTGCGGCTCATGTAGGAATAATTGGAGGACAGCGGGCAGACCGCAGCTCTATAAGAAGATCTACCCTTCCTACTGTAACCTAAGTGAGCCGCAGCGCGGCGATGTCGTAACGAGCCCCACATGAAGCAAAGCAAGTGTGGGGTTCAGAACAATATCACCTCTCCGAGGCTCAATATAATCATTGTCATCCTTTCCCCAGGTTACGGGCTTCGACCTCCACCAGGGGCTATCAATCACCGTGGCCTCCCCGAGGCCACCCCAACCCTCGCCTTGTGATTTCCTGACCAGCAGCTACGCCGCCGGTCTTTGACTTTCTCCCATGGTAAAGAGTAGTTGAAATATCATGTATTATGTTGTGGTAGCACTAATATTTAGGAATTTCGTTATCTTTGTAGTTATATTGGGAAAAGAAATGTAAGGAATACCAAAATATTATCTCCACATTTATCAATGTTGAGCCCAAAAATTGAAGCAGTTTTGACCCCGATACTAACTTGTAATATGGCAGCGCAATGAATGAGATTGACAAAAAGCTGATTGATACTATTAACCGATATGTTGATTCGGGGATAGAACAACAAGTGGATTACGAGAAGTTCTACTTGTATTCAATTGTCACGCACTCTACCGCCATAGAGGGTTCTACCGTTACCGAGGTTGAAAACCAGTTATTATTCGACAACGGAATTTCGGCCAAGGGAAGGAGTCTTGTGGAGCAGTTAATGAATGTTGATCTGAAAGATGCCTATCTTTTCGGCTTTGAATGGATAAAGACTTCCGCACCCTATACGGTGGACTTTCTATGTGCTCTTGCTGCCAAGGTAATGCGGCATACGGGTACGGAATATTCCACATTGGGAGGAACATTCGACTCTTCAAAAGGTGAGCTTCGATGCTGCAATGTGAGTGCTGGTGTAGGCGGAAGAAGTTATCTATCTTATCAGAAAGTTCCCAAGGCATCCGCAGATTTTTGTGTATGGCTAAATCAAGTGATTTCATCAGTCGATACACTCGATGTGGCAGCTTGTTACAGGTTAAGCTTCGAAGCACATTTCAGGCTCGTTACAATTCATCCTTGGGTTGACGGCAATGGGCGCACTTCACGACTGCTAATGAATATGGTGCAACGACAGTTAGGTCTTATTCCGTCGATTGTAACGAAAGAGGAGAAAGGAAACTACATACAAGCCTTGATAGATAGTCGTGAGAACGATGACAGCATCATTATTCAGGACGAAATGATGGAGCAACATATCGCTAACCTTGAGAGCCGGATTTTACAGTATCAACAATCGGTTGGTGATACTGTAAATGATACTGTAAATAGCACAGATGATACTGTAAAGACTGATGATACTGACTTGCATCTGATTAAGGCGATCAAGGAGCATCCCGAATACACTTATGAGGAATATGCGCAAATGCTGGGCTTAAGT
>CAMWOD010000236.1 GCA_947175715.1 uncultured Porphyromonadaceae bacterium | reverse complement strand
CGCCGCGACCTCTTTCCTTTCTCCCCCACAATCAGAATAATCAATTTAAGTAATATCCAATAAAATGGAGTTGACACATCAAGAATTTGAGTATATTTGCAGGTGAAATTGTTTGCACAAAATAACTAATGAATATCAAGGAGGTAATCAGAAGCATTAAAGAGGTTCTTGTTCGTGTCGCCCCTGATGCGAAGGCTATACTTTATGGCTCTCAAGCGCGTGGAGATGCAAGAGCTGATTCTGACATTGACTTACTAATATTGCTCCCTGATTCTTACGAAGGAACAGAATTTACGAAGCAACATTGGGCTATATCTGATGGCCTTTATAGATTATCACTTGCTATCGGCAAGGAGATATCTCCATTAATACTGCTCAAGAAGATTTTTTACGCCCGAAAGACACCTTTCACTGTCAACGTAATCAATGAAGGTATAGAATTATGAAAGAGTCACTTTCTGAAAGGAACCGAGAAGACCTAACAGCCTATCGTCTGTCAAGGGCGTCCGAAACACTTCAAGAAGCAGATTACATTTCCCGCGGTGGCTACTATAATGCTGCTGTCAACCGTCTTTATTATGCGGTCTATTATGCTGCGAGCGCTTTATTGATAAAAGCGAAAATCGAAGCAAGCACACATAAAGGCGTCCTTAACCAATTAGGGTTGCAATATATCTCCAAAGGAATATTGGACGTAAAATACGGCACAATATATTCGCGCTTGTTTCAAGCACGCCAAGCTGGCGACTATGAAGATTTTATCTACTGCGACAAAACGATGTATGAGGACTTTAGGCCGATGGCTGAACAATTCATTGAAAAAATGAAAATCCTCATAAAACAGATACAATAATTGGAACAATCAGAATAATTGGAATCATCAGAATACCCATCATAAGCATGACCTCACAGAGTCCGCTTGATGGTGGGGTTGTGGCTTCATGGAGGTCGCTGTAATGTTGGTGAGCTTGATTGAGCCGCAGCGCGGCGATATTGTACCGAACCCCATATGATGGGAGCGTAGCGACCGAGTATGGGGAAGCAGCCCACCCCTAAGAATGGGAGTGCTGGAGGCACGATGTTGTGGTAATGAGGAGGGGGTAACAATTCAACCACCTTTTGCAGCCGTACCCAAAAAGTGAAGCCGCACCCAGGGTGGAATGCGGCTTCACGGCATGTGGCACGGATCAGCTATATCAGCGCCCTTCGATTTTGTTTTTTATTTCGGGCTACACTTCGATTTTTAATTTAGCACAAACGCATAATAAATTTCCACCAGTAACACCCAATAAAATGTTACCGGCGGAAAATATAATTGGCGTAGCCCTGAGGTCCAACTCATTGAAGGCACAACATCTGATTTATTTATTGCCGTACAAGTTGAACTACATTGATATCATCATCTTCGCCCCAGGGATTGCCATAAATAGTCAGGTTGTTATTATTCCTAATTTCAAAATCGCATTCCCAAGTTTTAGAGGAATAACCGTCATATGAATAAAATTTTATTCGACCTCCATTTACTCTATAAGAAAAATCCTCTGTTTCATTATAGTCAGTCCATCTCATCCACCCAGTCCCATCATTCTTAAAACACATGATGTAATCACAATTGTAATCAAAATTCCTACAAATCCAGGTGCCAATGAGGGCATCTTCGGGGTTCTTGGGTTCATCTTTTTTGTCGCCGCATGAAGAAAGGGGCATCAACAAGACCACCAATAAAATTAACTTTAAAAATTTAGCCATATAAATTTGTGAATTGTCGCCTCCATTCCCGAATTGACCTTTAAAAATTTGCATAAGAAAAGCGTGGAATGATGTTCTTGTTTATCCCCAAGGAGGCATCGCCAAACGCCTAACACGAAATAAACAGTCCACTCCCACGCCTTATCGAATATCGATGCCCCTTGCCGGGGAGTGGATATGCGACAAGCATGAGCGTTTTATTGACTGCTTTCTCCCTCGTGTTTTGAAATTGGCGATTTCCTTAGGAGGATAAAGCAAAAAACGCTTTTTAAATATGTCTTTTGGAACGCACGCGTATGTGTGAGCGCTATTTCCGAGCGCAAATTTAGGCTATATTATCAAAAACCACAATATCTTATAGCACTTTCTCAACAAAAATATTTGCGGCTCGGCGTGGTGGGACATAATGAGCGAGCGGCCGATGTCGGAAGGTTGACATCGGCCGCTCGTGGTGAGTTACCAGTGACGGATCAGAGTGTGGGAGTGAGGTTGTCTTTCTCGATATCCTTGAAGTAGCGGTAGGTGTCGACCATGAGCTCGCCGCAAGCTGCATCGTCGGCCACGATGACAGCGTGGGGGTGGAGCTGGAGCGCGGTGATGGTCCACATCTGGCTCACTGAGCCTTCGATGCCGTGCTTGAGAGCGCGGGCCTTGTTGTGGCCGTTGACAAGCAGCATCACCTCCTTAGCGTCCATCACGGTGCCAACGCCCACGGTGAGGGCGGTCTTGGGCACGAGATTGAGGTCGCCGCCGAAGAAGCGTGAATTGGCCACGATGGTGTCGGTGGTGAGTGTCTTGACGCGGGTGCGTGATGTGAGCGACGAGCCGGGCTCATTGAAAGCTATATGGCCGTCGGGGCCTACGCCACCCATAAACAGGTCGATGCCGCCGTAGCTCTTGATCTTGGCCTCGAAGCGGGCGCACTCGGCTTCGGGGTCGGGAGCGTTGCCGTCGAGTATGTTGACATTTTCGGCGGGAATGTCGATATGGCTGAAGAAGTTGGTCCACATGAAGGTGTAGTAGCTCTGCTCGTGGTCGCGGGGTAT
>CAMWOD010000235.1 GCA_947175715.1 uncultured Porphyromonadaceae bacterium | reverse complement strand
GTTTATACACTATGCGTTGCACACCGTCGGCCCATCGGGTGCTGGTGATACGGAATGTACCTATTTCGCCGGTGCGTTTCACATGTGTCCCGGCGCAAAGGCATTTGTCGTAATCGCCAACACTTATTACTCTCACCGTCGACGATGCGCCCTCGGGGAGTCGGCTCATGTCAAACTGGTGCATAGCCTCTTCCTGAGTGATAAATTCTTCGGTCACCTCGACATCTTCGGTGATGATACGGTTGATGTAGTCTTCAAGCGACTTGATATCCTCATCGGTAAGTGGTTGAGGTAGGTGGTAGTCGAGTTTTGACTTCTTTCGCTCGATATGTGCGCTGAATGCGCGCCCGTGGCCGTAGCGACGTGCCATCTCGCCGTTGAGCAGATGCTCGGCGGTGTGCATCGGTGGATATTCTTGCTTGTTGTGATCGTTAAGTACGGGTTGCTCCATAGTGATCTTATTGCTTATATCCACATTCACTGAAAAGCTGGTAGTCCTCGTTTACCTTATTGCCGATAGTGGTGAGCATATCTCCAACGAGAGCTCCGTTGATGCCACCTCGCATCATGCGAGCTGCTGCCTCATGAGAAAGCCTCGCACGCCCACCGGCAAAATGCAGGGTGCATTTGGGCGCTACCAGTCGCATTAGAGCTACCGAGCGTATAATTTCGTCCTCTGGTATTAGTTCAATATTTTCAAGCGGTGTGCCTGGAATGGGCTGGAGGATGTTGACAGGTATTGACGAGGCACCTGCCAAGCGAGCCTGCTCAGCCAGCTCAAGGCGGTCGCGCAGCGACTCACCCATGCCTATGATGCCGCCGCAACATACCTCAAATCCAATTTCGCACGCCATGCGTATAGTTCGCAGCTTATCCTCGTAGGTGTGTGTGGTGCATAGCTTTGGAAAGTAAGAGGGAGAAGTTTCAAGGTTACAGTGATATTTTCGTACACCGGCATCCCATAGTTGTTGCAGTTGTTCGCGGTCGAGCAGTCCCATTGAAGCGCAAAGATTTATTCCCCCCTTGTCGGCGGCTTCCTTGTACAAGCGGCAGAAATATCCCATGTGAGGTGCTGACACCTTGCGGCCGCTTGTCACCAGCGAGAAGCACTTGATGCCGAGGCGACGATTGGTCTCGAGGGCCTGCATCATTTCATCATGGGGGATGTGGTCATATTCGGCGATTCCGGTTTTGTGATGGGCCGATTGAGCACACCATTTGCAGTCCTCGCCGCAGCGACCCGAGCGGGCGTTAACTATAGAGCATGTGTGTACGGTGTCGCCACACCATTTCTTTCTCACTTCGTCGGCTGCCTCGCATAGAGCGTCGGTAGGGTATTTGGCATCAAGAGCGAGTGCTTCTTCGATCGAAGCCGCCTCACCAGCCAATGCTTTTTCTTTTATTTGTTCAAGCATATTGGTAAAAGTATAAATTGTATAGGGACGCAGAGATCTCTGCAAATCTATCTTCTCAGCGCATTGGATGCGAGTCGCAAATAGTCGGATGCTTTATCGTCGGCGTTGGCCGCATAGCGCATCTGAGTTTTATAGTCATCCATTGCCCTTTCGGCATAGCGTTGATAATCCTTGGCACGACTGATATCACCTTTCTTGGTATAGTAGGCTGCTTCGCGCTGATAGCTTTCGGCCTTCTTGAGATAGTATTGAGCCTCACGGCGATAGCTGTCAGCCTTCTTCTGATAATACTCCGCCTCCCTCATATATCGTTCAGCCTGCTTATCATCGGCCATGACAAACTGTGCTGCAATCGCACACAATACCAATGCTACTATAAATCTTACCATATTTAGATTACGACTTTTACGGCAGGAGCTCCTGGTGTGGTGACAATATATAAGCCAGGTGAGAGTAGGGGAGTGGTGCCGGTGCCCGCAAAGACAAGACGGCCATCAAGTGTGTGAACGGTGAATGTGCCGCTCGTTATGGTGATGGTCTGGCCGTTGACTATAGGATTGACTTTGGTGTTGTCGGCGATGCACAGGTCGAGGGATGATGTTTTCGATGGGTCGTATTTCATCAGCTTATCTAATACTGTGAATCGATTGCGCAGATATGTCTTAATGCGGTTGACCTCGGCGGCATAACTGCCTGAGATGACTGGGTTCTGATGAACATACTGGTTCATTATGGGCCAGCGGATAAAGTTGAGCTTCTGCGAAGCGTCGAGTTCTGCGGCTTTGGCGTCGATATACGCAGCGAGGTCGTCGTAGGTGAGGTAGTAGTCGTTGCGTGCTATCGACCATATATCGCTAATGTCGGTAGTGGTGCGTGTGTCGGTCTTGATGATACGCTGGGCAAATTCCATCATGTTGGTGGCTGCCGAAGCTTTTCCGGAGTTGAACAAGAAAGTGTTAGTGATATTATTGATGGGATAGGTGCGTGCATCGTTGTCGAAGGCAATATCGAAGTCCCACACAGGGCCTGTATGGATTTTGTCATCGCCACGGTCCTTATACATGTATGTACTCCAATACGTGTCGGTATTGCCCGAAAGTTCGCCCACAATAAAGTGTTGAACGAAGGATTCTAAATCGAAGATATTGCGGTAGTCAAAATTGCCTGGCTGGGAGTTGGGATAACGGAATACCAGGCTTTCAACTTTTTCGAAATAGCTTTTTATGTAGTTGTATTGTTGTGAGATGCCGGGGTCGGGCGATTTGATGGTGACGGGGATGTGGCGCGTGGTCGTTTCAAGCCATTCACCCTCGGGCTCTTGATTGGCGTATGCGTCGACTTCTACGAAGTAGCCGCCTGTCAGAGCCTCGTCGGCGATGTCGGTGGGTTCCATCTCGGTGATTTCGAC
>CAMWOD010000234.1 GCA_947175715.1 uncultured Porphyromonadaceae bacterium | reverse complement strand
GTATAACGTTGAGATGCGTGGCGAGCTCTTGAAGATGATCTCGGCGATCATCAGCGGCAAGCATCTTGTCAATCATCAACGACGACCACGCACAGTTGACCGGCGGCAGCGATGTTGAGAAAATAAAACTCCGAGCGCTATTAATCAAGTAGTTGCGTATATCACTGTTGGTGATGCAGAAAGCGCCCATTGAAGCGAGAGCTTTACCCATCGTGCCCATAATCACATCGATATCATTTCCGTATGGTAGAGCAAGCCCCAGTCCATGAGTTCCAAGTACACCAATCGCATGCGCTTCGTCAACCATAAGAAGTGCCTGGGGATATCGACGTTTTAGATCCACAATCGCATCGAGCGGGGCAGTGTCACCATCCATCGAGTAAACACTTTCCACGATTAACAGGATTCGAGCAGCGTTGACATTAGCCTGCAGTAATTTTTCGAGATGCCGCATGTCATTATGCCGAAAACGCTCAAAGTGAGCTCCTGACAGTTTAATTCCATCGATGATAGACGCATGCACCAATTTGTCAGCTATTATCACAGTGCGTTTGTCGGCCAACGAGCTTACAATACCCGTATTAGCGTGGTAGCCTGAATTAAAAAGAAGGGCAGGGCGCAGGTATAACTGTGTCAACTTATTTTCAAGCTCATAGTATTCCTTTTGTTGTCCGGCAAGTAGTCGTGATGCCGAGGATGTCATAGGAAGACTTTGCGATGAACGGTCGCTCCAAAACTCCTCATAAGCTTTGGTATCGCTTGCAAGTCCCAAATAATCATTACTCGACAGGTCGATCATCGGATCACCGACATGCTTAGGAATGCTGCGGAAATTGCCCTGTTCGCGTAATTCAGCAAGTCTGTTTCTTATCGCATCCATATTCGGGATTGATAATTTGCAACATATTGGTCACCAAGGTAGTCAAATCCTCGTCGGATATGATATATGGGGGCATTATATAGACGAGCTTGCCAAATGGTCGCACCCAAATGCCTCGTTCGACACATTTTCGTTGAAATGAACCCACATCTACCGGTTCTTTCATCTCGATAACGCCTATCGAACCTATTGAACGAACTTCTTTCACATTGTCGAACGTAGCCGCAGGTGCAATTAGTTGAGATATTTTGGCGTGAAGATGCTCTAAGCGAGCCTTCATATCTTGCGATTGTAGTAGTTTGAGCGAAGCAATCGCAATAGCGCAAGCGAGCGGGTTGCCCATGAATGTGGGACCGTGCATCAATACGCCGGCTTCACCACGCGACAGTGTCACTGCCACATCGTGAGTAGTAAGGACTGCACTCATGGTCAAGTATCCTGCGGTTAATCCCTTGCCAATACACATTATGTCGGGTTCAACGCCGGCATGCTCCCAGGCAAACAGCTTTCCTGTGCGCCAAAAGCCAGTGGCGATTTCATCAAAAATCAGGAGTAAACCGTATTGGTCACACAGTTTACGTGCTTCCACAAGGTATTGCGGAGAGTAGATCCTCATACCACCCGCACCTTGCACAATAGGTTCGAGAATCAGAGCAGCAAGTGTTTCGTGGTGATCTTCAATGATACGCTTGAGAGGTTCGATATCAGCGGGATCCCACGGAGCATCATACGAAGTGGTTGGAGCCGGAGCGAAGAAACGTATCGGAAGAGCTGGACCGAAAGCGCCATGCATACCTGTCACAGGGTCACACACACTCATGGCGTTCCACGTATCGCCATGATACCCTGAGCGGATTGTGACGAAATCAGTTTTATCGTGTCGGCCACTCTTGGCTATTGCGTACTGGACCGCTATCTTCATTGCCACTTCCACCGCTACTGACCCGGAGTCGGCATAGAATACGTTATGCATCGATGGCGGTGCCATTTCAAGGAGTAGCTTACCTAATTCTATGGCAGGTTCGTGAGTCAGTCCGCCGAACATGACGTGGCTCATCTGAGACAACTGCTTTAAAGCAGCCTCGTTGATTGCCGGGTTGTTATATCCATGGATTACACACCACCACGACGACATGCCGTCAATAAGCTCAGTGCCGTCGGCCAGCTTCAACCTAACTCCATCGGCCGACACAACCTTGTAGGTAGGCAGAGGATCAATAGCCGAAGTATAGGGGTGCCACAGATGTTCGCGGTCCCAAGCGTCACTTATATTGTCAAAGTTTACTTTTCTCATTTTGTGATTGCATCCTGAGAATGCAGCCACAAAATTAGCAAAAATCAGTGATATTAACCCCTACACACAAATAAAAAGGGTCGCCCTAAGAGGGCAACCCTAAAAGTGTTATTTTATTGTTCATTTGTTATTCGTTTCCGTTATCAATCGGTTTCATATCGTATGATGCCATTGCGATAGAGAATCCCCAGTAGACGAATGCGAGAGCTGTAAGGAAGCTAACCATCATCATGTCCTGAAGCCAACCTGCCTCGAGGAAGAAGAAGCCAATCAGAATCAATAAGATACCGTTGATGAGATACAACCACCAGTAGCGGCGTTGACGAGAACTTACCGATCCTACTAATGCTTCAAAGCCCCAGAAGAGGAAGATGAATGCAAGGAAGTAGGGGAATACAAACTCAGATAAAATTACTGAACGAACAAGGAGGAAACCGATGAACATATCAATTACGCCTCCGGCAAGCCACCATCCCCATCCGCGTGGACGATGTACTCCGGCTGATACGCAGAGTTGAAAGATACCTGCAAGGATAAGTAACCAGCCGAAAATCTGAGAAGCTACAGCATAACCAGCTGCAGGCCAAAACCAGTAGGCAAACCCTCCTATTACCATCAAAATACCAACGAGCAGGACAATCCACCAATACTTTGACTGTCCTAAATAATTTAGTTGTAAGGCTTTCATAGTGATAAAGTAC
>CAMWOD010000233.1 GCA_947175715.1 uncultured Porphyromonadaceae bacterium | reverse complement strand
CGCCTCAACCAGGCGTCGCGTGCGTCGGCCGCATATCAGAATGCCATCCGCTACAACTATCCCGATTCTACTGCCCTACTCCACCTGGGCGAGTCGCTGCAGGGTGAGGGTAAGTATGCTCAAGCCATCAAGGCCTACGAGGAATTTCTCGCTCTCAACCCCAACAATCCTACTGCACAAAATGGACTGATAGGCTCGCGCCTGGCCATGGAATCGAAAAAGAAAACCACACGCTATGTGGTAAAACAAGATCGCCTGATGAACTCGCGCCGTGCCGACTACGCCCCTATGTTTCTCGATAAAAGCTTCGACCAAGTATTCTTCACCACCACCAACGAGAAGGTGTCGGGATCAAAGAAAAGTGAGATTACTGGCATGAAGAACGGCGACATCTGGTTTATGAAGAAAAATGAGCGCGGTGAGTGGCAACGCCCCGAACCTGTGGAAGGTGAGCTCAACTCCGAACTCGACGAAGGTATCGTAGCCTTTTCGCCCGATGGTCAGACTATGTACCTCACTAAGGCTCGCCGCGAACTCAACGCCAACACCGGCGTAGAAATCTACACCTCACAACGAAGCGATGCCAAATGGAGTGCCCCGGTGAAGCTCGAAATCACCGCCGACACAATCTCAAGCTACGGCCACCCGTCGGTATCGCCCGATGGCACATACCTGTATTTTACATCAGATATGCCCGGCGGTTCGGGAGGGAAGGATCTATGGCGCATCAATCTCAAGGAGCGCGCTGGATCGCTCGAAAATCTCGGCGAGTTTATCAACACTCCCGGTGACGAGGTATTCCCCTACTGCTACAGCGACAGTATACTGTATTTCGCATCCGATGGTCATCCTGGCCTTGGAGGTCTCGACCTGTTCAAAGCCCAGCTCACCCCATCGGGGGGATGGAGCGTGGTGAATATGGGCAGCCCGATGAACTCATCAGCCGACGACTTCGGCATAACATTCGGCCCCGGCGAGAGCGGATTTTTCAGCTCCAACCGTGGTGATGGGCGCGGCTACGATCATATTTACTCATTCGTACTCCCCGACCTCAAAATTACTATCGCAGGCTGGGTGCTCGACAAGGATGAAGAGCCCGTGCCCAACGCCGTAATACGAATCGTGGGCGACGACGGCTCAAATCAGAAAGAAGTGGCTCGCGACGACGGTTCATTTAAGTTCAACCTGCAGCGCGGCGTACGCTATGTGATGCTCGCAGGCGCCAAGGGATTCCTCAACGCCAAGCAAGAATTTACATCATCTTCAGCCGAGGAAGACGCTGAATATGGAGTTGACTTCATACTCGCCTCAATCAACAAGCCCGTAGTGATCGACAACATCTTCTACGACTTTGACAAAGCTACACTTCGCCCCGAGTCGAAAACCGCTCTCGACGAGATGGCCCAGATAATGCGCGACAACCCTAACATCACCATTGAGATGGCGTCGCACACCGACCGCTGGGGTGACGATAATTACAACCTCGACCTATCGCAGCGCCGCGCTAAGTCGGTGATCGACTACCTCATTTCTGTGGGTATTGCACCCGACCGCCTGCAACATCAGGGCTATGGTGAATCGCGGCCGAAAACAATCACAAAGAAGCTCGCTCGCGAATATCCTCAATTCGAGGAAGGGCAGCTGCTCGACGAGGAATTTGTGAAATCGCTCCCTGAGGCCGACCAGGAAGTTGCCGACCAAATCAACCGCCGCACGGAGTTCCAAGTGCTGTCGACCGACTATCAGATGTATTGATATGCAGTTTCGCACCCAAGTTAAGCCTCTTGACAAGCAGGGATTGATTGATCACTCCCAACGAGTGCTCATGATAGGCTCATGCTTCACCGAGAATATCGGCAGCCGACTTACTTCAAGCCTTTTTAATGTCAGTGTCAATCCATTTGGACCACTGTACAATCCCCTATCAATAGCTCGGAGCATCGACCTGCTGGCATCGCAAAAAGTCTATACACCCGACGACACATTCTGTGCCGAAGGACTGTGGCACTGCTACGATTTCCACTCCCGTTTCTCCTCTGCTCATCAAAGCCACGCCCTTGAGTTGATGAACCGCAGCATCGAGGCCTACCAGCCTCCACAAGTGCTTATACTCACCCTGGGTAGCGACGCAGCTTTTATAAATAAAGCTACTGGCGAGGTAGTAGCAAACTGCCATAAGCAACCTCAAAGCCATTTTGAACTCGTGCATTGCTCAATTTCAACGATGCGCGACGCATTGACGGGGTGCATAGACAAGCTACGTCAAGTATCACCTTCTTTACAGGTGATATTCACCGTAAGCCCCGTGAGGCATCTGAGCTACGGCGCATCCACCAATTCCAGGGCAAAAGGTAGACTTATTGAGGCAGCAATGTCAATCGCCGATGATGACCCCAAGGTGAGCTACTTCCACGCTTACGAAATAATGATGGACGATCTACGCGACTATCGATTCTATGCCACCGACATGATTCACCCCTCGGAAATAGCCGTTGATTATATATTTGAGCTCTTTAGCCAATCTTATTTCACCCCGACTACCCAGAAGCTCGCTGACGAATGTGAAGCACTTACCCGCCGGCTGAGACACCGCCCCATGAGCGACAATGTAGCCAACCATCAGAAATTCATGGATTCAACTCTACAACTCGCCAAGTCCATGATGAAGAAACACCCCCAATTGATACCGTCAATCGAGAATTTAATCCACACCCATGCGTTATAATGCCTCAGAAATAGCCAGCATAATCGGCTCGTCACTCCCGGTTAACTCTCAAGCGAAAATTGACTCGCTGCTTATCGACAGCCGCATGCTCTACGAGGCACAGGGCACACTATTCTTTGCCATCACCACTGCGACCAACGATGGTCACCGAT
>CAMWOD010000232.1 GCA_947175715.1 uncultured Porphyromonadaceae bacterium | reverse complement strand
ACGCACGCGCGTCCATGTTGAGCATGCGATAGCATTCCCCCATTTTGAAGGCTACTTCGCCGCGCAGAGTGCGCTCCTCCTTTTTTGTGAGCTTGTTGTAGATTTTGCGATAGGTCTTTGAGGCGTCGAAATATTCGCCGCGGGCCATCTGCTCGTTGGCGGTGGAAAGTTTGGCACCACCACACGAGGTAATGTTGATTGAAGTCACAGCAACTGTGAGCAGCAATAGTATATTACGGAATGTCATCATACAATAGATAACGTGAAAAAGCGCTAATTATTGAACTTTTCGAGGCGGAAATCTTTGCCATCCCACACCCCATAACTGAAGTAGTTGATCCAGTCGCCGAGTACTATCACCCGCGTGTCGTCACCGATGGGCTCGTCGAGCAAGATGTGACGATGCCCGAATACGAAGTAATCGATTGGCTCCTGGGGATGTGCTGACTGATACTCAATGGCCCATTTTACGAATGGCTCGTCGGCTCCGAGGTTGGGCGACACGTAGGGTGTGCCTCCTCTTGACGACGACGACCAGCGATGGGCCAACGGCACGGTCCATCGTGGATGAATCGAAGCAAACAACCATTGACACACCTTATTACGAAACACTGAGCGGATGAATCGGAAGCCTCGTGAGCGTTTCCCCAGTCCGTCGCCGTGGGCCAGGAAGAAGCGTTTGCCGTGGAGCATCACTATCTCTGATCCATCTACTACTTTCATCCCTATCTCGCGGGGTAGGTAGTCGAAAATCCATATGTCGTGATTGCCTATAAGCCAAGTGATTTCAATGCCAGCATCGGCCATTTCAGCAAGGCAGCCAAAGAATCGAGTGAAGCCGCGGGGCACCACCGTGCGGTATTCATACCAATAGTCAAGGGCATAACCCAGAATGAATAGTCGTCGGCAGTGAGGAGTGATGGAGCGTAAAAATCTTACCACTCGGCGCTCATAGTCGATGGGGTCGGGCAGATAAGATGCCCCTAAGTGCATGTCGGATATGAAATAGTCCACTGTCGTTATAGAAAACCGAGTTCGAGCTTAGCTTCCTCAGTCATCATGTCCTGATTCCACTCGGGCTCAAATACCAGGTTGATATTCACTGACTTGATTCCCTCTATTGCCTCGAGCTTGATGCGTATATCCTCCATGAGGAAGTCGGCTGCGGGGCAGTTGGGGGCTGTAAGGGTCATGTCGACAGTAAGGTTGCCGTCGTTATCGAGGTCGATTTTGTAAATCAGCCCCAGGCTGTAGATGTCTACAGGTATTTCAGGGTCGTAGACGGTTCTGAGGGTGTCTACGATTTTTTCTTCGAGTTGGAGGTGAGTAGCTGCGTCCATAATGCGCGAAGGTAGCGAAGATTTTGCAGAAAACCTTGCGGAAAAATCACTATATTTGCACCGATATGGAAAACGCTCTGCTTAAACCCGAAGAATTGATAGAAATACGCAGTATGGCGAGGTCGTTGCTTCGCCGTCTGCGCCCTGTGCTGATGCCCGACGATCTCATACAACTCAAAAGATGGATGAGAAAGGATGGAGTCGCCGCTATGAACCCGCGTGATGCTTTCGGCCTGCCTACGGCACGCATGGTACTTGACACAGCGCTCACTTTGTGCGACAACTTGTCGGTTGACCGCAACATGGTGCTCGCTCTGTTTATTTATCTGCCAGTGCGCGCTGATGCGGCCGATCTTGATGCTGTAAAGCAGCAGTGGGGCGACGATATTGCCAAGCTGGTGCGAGGGCTGGTCAACGTGGCCGCCCTATATGATAAATCGCCTGCGGTGGCCAACGATAACTTCCGCAAGCTGCTGCTTACCCTCGCTGAGGATATACGCGTGATTATCATTACAATAGTGGGGCGCCTGGCATTGATGCGGGCTATCAACCATAATCCCAACGAGGATATGGTGAAGCAGGTGGCGCTCGAGAGCCGGTATCTCTATTCGCAGCTGGCTCACCGTCTGGGATTGTACACCATAAAATCGGAACTTGAGGATATGTCGCTCAAATATTCCGAGCGTGATACATACACCTCCATCGCACATCAGCTCAATGCCAAGAAGGAGGCGCGCGATGCCTATATGGATGCGTTTATGAAACCCGTGCGTGAGCGACTGGAGCAATCGGGGCTCAAATTCGAGATGAAAGGGCGTACAAAGTCGATCTACTCCATCTGGAATAAGATGAAGAAGCAGCAGAACGACCTTGACCATATCTACGACCTTTTTGCAATCCGTGTTATCCTCGATTCACCGCCCGAAAAGGAGAAAAGCGACTGCTGGACTGTGTACTCGCTTATTACGGATATGTACCAGCCCAACCCCTCGCGCATGAAGGATTGGCTCAGCATACCTAAGAGCAACGGCTATGAGTCGCTGCATATCACCGTAAGAGGCCCCGAGGGGAAATGGGTGGAAGTGCAGATACGTTCGCGCCGTATGGACGAGATAGCCGAGCGAGGTCTTGCCGCTCACTGGAAATACAAAGGCGTAAAGGCCGAAAACAACCTTGACGCATGGATGAACAACGTGCGCGACATCCTTGAGGCTGCCGACTCCGACCCTATGGGCTTGATGCGCAACCTCAAGATGGATGTCTACGACCAGGAGGTGTTTGTGTTCACCCCAAAGGGCGACCTGTACAAGCTGCCACTTGGCGCTACCGTGCTCGACTTTGCCTTCAACATCCACTCCAAGCTCGGCTGCTCATGCACTGGAGGCAAGGTAAACGGTAAAAATCAGAAAATCAACTATAAGCTCCATAGCGGTGACACGGTGGAGATACTCACCTCCAATCAGCAGACACCCAAGGCCGATTGGCTCAACTTTACCGTCACCTCCAAAGCACGCACCAAAATACGCCAGTCTATTAAGGAGCAGTCGGG
>CAMWOD010000231.1 GCA_947175715.1 uncultured Porphyromonadaceae bacterium | reverse complement strand
ACATCTCTATTCGTCGTCAGCGTCTGATGTGTATAAGAGAAAGGGCTATAGAATGTTCAAAACCAAGAGCCACGAATGTCATCACCGGGAACCAGCAACCGAGCATCTTTTCAACGAGATTATGACCCGACAGGGCAAGCCATACCCCGAGACATACGCACCAATTGGCTCCAACGCCCTTGAGAAATACCGTGAGCCAAGGCATCGATACCTTGGCCTGGGCTATACCAATTATAGATGAATGATAAGGCTCGGCTGCCGTGAGGCCGCAATCATAGACCAAAATCCTTGTCAAGACAATAGCACCCAGGAAATTGCCCAAATACACAATCGTCCAATTTTTCAGCACCACCCACATCGAGCAGCGCTTGGCCATAAATGCCGGCACAAGCAGCGCATTATTGCCTGTGAAAAGCTCAGCACCCAGCACCACTACTAAAATCAGCCCTACTGGGAAGACACATCCGCTCAATAGCTTCTGCATGCCTGGATTGGTGGCCGAAATCCCCGGGAAACCATAGCCAATAATCAGCGACAGAACTCCTCCAAGAGCTATGTAGGCGCCGGCAAGGATAGATAGGGTGATAAGACGGCCCGAATTAGTCGAAGTTACAGAAGCTTTTGAAGCACCGATTTCCAGCGCGGTCTTGATAGTGTCGGTGGGCGATTTTACCGTCATTTAAATTCACTTATTAACTGGTTAACCTTAGGCAGATCGTTGATTGCCTGATTCAGGGTGATAGGTAGACGATGAATGTCAATGACTCGCGCACCAGGAATGATATCGGCTTTCAGTTGGTCGAGTGTTGGTGGTTGCTGAAGCGCACGGTACTCGTCGTAGGTGAGGCGAAGAAAACGTGTGTTGGCATTTACACCACGGCGATCAAGCAGGTATCCGTCGACTACTGGCAAAGGCGTCGATTCGGGCGTAAGATCCGTTGGAGCTGGATAGGATACTATAGTTTCGCCGTCGGCACTTACAGTGATCGGCACACAGTCGGCATAGTCACCATTCATTTTGTAGACCACAGCCCGGGGAAGTGCTGAGTAAGTACCACCCGACACTTCAAGGGCTGGAACCTCCTGCGCAGTCGGAATATCAGTAGCATAATCCTTCACAGTTGCACCATTTTTATGGCTATGGCAACCACACAATGTGGTTGCCATAGCTAATACAGTAAATGAGAGTATCAATTTCATCGCTTGATCATGCGCTTGGCCACAGTGCCATCGGCAGTAGCCACGGTTACGATATAATGCCCTGAAGTGAGATCAGAAGCGTTGACCACTACGGCATCTTCGCCGTTGCCATTAGCCTTCAGCACCTGTACTCCAGCAAGAGAGTAAACGCTTACTTCTTCTATACCATTGCCTTCAACTGTGAATGTATCGATTACAGGGTTGGGATATAGGGCTACTGCATCAACGCCATCAGCAATTACGTCATCAACGCCCCCTTCAACGCCTCCTAATTCACCTGTAACTGTAAACCATACACGCTTAGACACTCCGAAGTCATTGAGACATATTGGCTTGTTGTTGTCATCAACCGACATCACCATCAAGCCGTAATACTTCGATTGCATTACGACATTGGCGAATGGGGCCTTGAAAGTGTGGGTACCAACGCCTCCGGCACGCTGTACGATGATTTGGGGCTCGGTTTGACCGGCTATCTTGGCGGTAGTTGCTCCCCACGCAAGACGCACAGGACGGCTGAACTGTCCTGATGTTACGGGAATATTCACGGTGACATCGGTATTACGATCGATAACCGCGGGTGAAGTCTGCGACCATTTACCTTTCTCGATTGTACAACTTACTGTGGCAGGTGAGTAGCTGAGAGTGCCTGGATTGGGGAGTACCTTTACAGGGAAGGAACCCAAATCAAGGCTGCGCTCGGTGCTGTAGAATCTCACTGTATAGTCACCCTCAGCCAGTGACTTCTGCGGGAAGTCGACATACCATGCGTAGCTCAAAGGCTCCTCCGAAGTCACATCGACCAGCTCGGCCTCGCCTGAAGCTATTACAGCACCGCTGGCATTGAGAAGCTGAGGAGTAACCTTTCCGAGGAATTCCTGAGATGTGGTGGTAATAACGGTAGTGAATACGGCGGGTTGTCCGAGGGCTATGCCTCCGTAATCATTGAACTCAGTGATTTTGGTCTCGCCATCAGCATAGACGGGTGTAAATACCAAGCGGTCGTTTGAGCATTTTACTATTTGAGCCTGTGGACCGCCTATGTCCATTAATATAGGATAATAGGTGCCATCTGAGGTCTGGAACACGCCGGTCATCTTATAGGTACCTGAGGAGGGGAACTTCTGCCCTGACACACCATAAGTATAGTAACCCGTGCCGGGCGAAGTAGAATTAAACTTGGTACCCGACATTATGTAGCTTACCTCACCGTTATCCACATTCTCAAGCTTAACGCCAAGAGTAGCTGTAAGGTTTGCCAGAGTTGTATTGGTAAAGAGAGTGCCAAGCGAGTTGTCGCCAATCGCCACATTTGATGTACGCATCACCGTAGGACGTGTCATACGCATACCTCCCTGACCGAAAACCGAGAGAACCGTTCTTGAGCCGCTTACCGCAGGCTTGCAGCCGAACAATCCGGCCAGGCCGGTATTATAGGCACCCGATGTGCCACCGTAGCCCTGGTCGTTAGGATCGAGCAATGTGAGCTTGAAATAACCGTTTGAAGCACCACCCCACCCCCAGTTGATGTGGAAGTAGTAGTCACGGCTATAGCCGTCGCACACGAATGCATGACCACCTTCAGGGTTATGACCCGACAGCAATACAGGTCGACCAGCCTTCACTTCGTTGTAAACCATTTGGTTCCATTCGGGCAGATATTTTGAGTCACGGTATACCCACAGCATACCCTTGTCATAAC
>CAMWOD010000230.1 GCA_947175715.1 uncultured Porphyromonadaceae bacterium | reverse complement strand
GAATTCGGATTGGTCGGTGATTTTATCGAATTGTGATATCTCTTCGGCGGTGTGCTCGATTGATTTGGTGAATACACGAGTATCATCCTCGTAAACAGCAATTTTTGTGCTTGTTGAGCCGGGGTTGATGGCTAATATCTTCTTCATAATTTATAGTGCGGCCAGGGCCAGGCTATAGAGTTTCGACATTATTGAGTCGCCACGCGAAGGGAGTACTACTGGTGCCACCGTGCCTTGGAGTACTGCGGCGGTGGATGCGCCACAGAAAAGCCCGATGGTTTTGTAGAACATATTGGCTGCCTCAATGTCGGGGAATAGAAGTGCGTCGGCCTCACCGTTGATGGGTGATTCGATATGCTTTTTGAGCATGCTTTTATAAGAGCAAGCGGTCTTAACATCCATAGGCCCGTCGACAATGCATGGGCCAAACTCACCATTGCATGCACGCGCTATGAGCTCCTTGAAGCCTACTGTGAATGGGAAGTGACGTTCGTCGACCTTCTCTGAGCAGTGCAACAGCGCTATCTTGGGCTGTGCTATGCCGAAAGCTCGTGCCACGTAGGCCAGATATTTTATCTGAGCTGCACGCTGGTCAAGGGTGGGATATGGTATTACGGCTGAATCAGAGAAGAACAGCAGCTTAGGGTATGCTGGTATCTCGGAGGCGGTGATATGGGTCAATACGTTGCCTTTGGGCAAGATGCCGTACTCCTTGTTAAGAATGGCTCGCAAAAGGTTGTCGGTATTGAGCATTCCTTTCATGAGTATGTCGGCGTTGCCATCGCGTACCAGTTTCACGGCCTTGGCGGCGGCTTCATCGCTATCGGCGGCCTCTACAAAAGTGATGTTATCGCTGTGGCGCATCAACACCTTGTTGGATAAGCATTGCTCCTTGCATCCTACCATTACTGAGTCGATAAATCCCACTTCAAGGGCACGGCTCACGGCCATTTGTGTCGCTTGATCTTCAGGCCATACTACGGCAACGCGCTTACGATTGCCTCTAATACGCAGATGATCAATCAACTCGTCAAAATTCTTTATTGCCTCCATTTAATAGGTTACGCGGTTATGGTTGTTACGTACAGATGTCGAAATACGGCTTTGGGCCTGGTTTCTGTCCTAATGATTGCAAAGATACGAAGGATTTGTGTAATTTTGCAATCAATGTCGAAAATTCTTGAAATAAACACCGTTGCCGATTGCACGAATGCCGTAGGGCGTTTGATGATGTCGCTTGTGGCCGAATTGAGGGCGCAAGGGCATGGCTGTTACGTGGCCACTGGGCGCGGCGATTTCACCTATGTCGACTATAGAATAGGTAATAAACTGGGTGTCTACAATCACTACCTTTGGAGCCGAATCAACGACTCGCAGGGGATGCATTCTCGCAGTGCCACTCGTGGCCTTGTGAAGTATTTTAAGGACGTTAACCCCGACGTGGTGCACCTACATAACCTTCATGGGCATTATCTGAACATCGAGTTACTGCTCAACACATTGGCCCAGTGGGGAGGGAGGGTAGTGATGACTATGCACGACCTATGGTGGCTGACGGGTCACTGCACGCAGTTTGACCACAACGGATGCCTGCCTTGGGAGGAAAATTGTCGTGATTGTAGCCATAATGACGATGAGTACCCGTTGAGCCTCGTAAGCCAGGCTGAAAGAAACCTCAATAATAAGCGTGAACTGCTAAACTCGATTCGTAATCAGCTCGTTATTGTGGTTCCCACTCGGTGGATGCAACGCTCATTGGAGCAGAGTTATCTTCAAGGAGTGGATTGCCGTGTGATACCCAACGGTGTTGATACTAAGATATTTCACTTGCCTCAGGCGGGAGCGGAGCGTAGCGGCTTGCTATGTGTTGCCGCTCGATGGAGCAAATCGAAAATGCTCGATAAGATTGTGAAACTTTCGGGAGAAACCGATATGGCCATAACTGTGGTGGGCGACTTGATGGGGAATAAAATTGATACAAGACGCATAAAACATATACGTCATCTTTCTCCCTCCGAGCTGGCGGTGCTGTATCAGCGTAGCGCGGTGCTGGTGAATCCCACGCAAGTTGAATCGTATGGAATGGTGACCGTTGAAGGTCTAAGCTGTGGAGTGCCTGTAGTGGTCAATAGCCATTGTGGTGCATCGGTTGAGTTGATGCGCAATGGCGGAGGTGTCATTGCTGACCCCGATGATCTGAGCCTTGGGGTTGAGAAGATACTAATGGGTGATTTCGAGCCGTTGCTTACTCCGCCGCCGAGTCTTGACGATATGTGTACCGCCTATTTAGAAGTGTTGGGCTGTTGACTCATGTAAGATATAAAAAAGAAAGGGCGGGGCTGTGGAGCCTCGTCCTTTCGTGAAATAAGTTGAAGAAGCTGTGTTACTCAGCGGCTGCCTCGGGAGCTGCTTCGGCTTCGGGAGCTTCAGCTGCCTTGGCGGCTGCTTCGGCTTCAGCTTTTGCTGCTGCGATTTCTGCTTTCTTCTTGGCTACTTCCTCGGCTTTAGCCTTGTTCTTAGCCTGCTCGTCAGCGAGGCGCTCCTTCACTGCGAGTTCCTTCTTAGTGGCCATGCTGGCCTTGAGGTTGTCGACTGATGCCTGCTTTTTGGCCTTCCAAGCGTCGAAACGTTTTTGAGCCTCAGCCTCGTCAAATGCGCCTTTCTTAACGCCACCCTGGAGGTGCTTCATCAAGAGTACGCCTTCGTTAGAGAGGATGTTGCGCACGGTGTCAGTGGGGATTGCGCCGACGTTAACCCAATACAAAGCCCGCTCGAAGTTGAGAGTAATTGTAGCAGGATTAGTGTTCGGATTATAGGAACCTATCCTTTCAATAAATCTACCATCTCGTGGTGCCCTGCTATCGGCGATTACAATAGGATAAAACGCGTAGTTCTTACGACCGTGGCGTTGTAATCTGATTTTTG
>CAMWOD010000229.1 GCA_947175715.1 uncultured Porphyromonadaceae bacterium | reverse complement strand
AATTTGATATTGCCGACGTGGCCGATCTGCTCAACAATAAGCTGATATTCCGTCATCCGCATGTGTTTGGCGACACTAAAGTTGGTTCGTCGGAGGAGGTGCTGCAAAATTGGGAGGAACTGAAGCTTAAGGAACGTGGTGGCAACCGCACCGTGCTCGCCGGAGTACCCTCAGCGCTTCCGGCAATGATCAAGGCTGATCGAATACAGGAGAAAGCCGCCAACGTGGGCTTCGATTGGGAGAAACGTGAGGATGTATGGGATAAGGTGGTCGAGGAACTCAATGAAGTGAAGTCGGCTGTGGCCGAAGGTGATAAAGATCACATCGAGGAGGAATTCGGCGACTTACTATTTAGCGTGATAAATGCCGCACGTCTTTATAAAGTCAACCCCGAAAATGCTCTCGAAAAGACTAATAAGAAATTTATAAAACGCTTCAATTATATCGAGCAGCGAGCTACAGAGCAGGGCAAGCGAATAAAGGATCTCACACTCGCACAGATGGATGAGTTGTGGAATGAGGCAAAGCAAGTATGATAGTCTGTATCACCGAGAAACCCAGTGTGGCGGCCGATATTGCTAAGATATTGGGTGCTAACATAAAGCGACAAGGGTATTACGAGGGTGAAAAGTGTTGTGTCACTTGGACTTTCGGCCATCTTTGTTGCCTTAAAGAGCCACACGATTACACCGATTTGTGGAAACGGTGGTCGCTCGGTGCTTTGCCCATGATACCTGCCAAGTTTGGCATAAAACTGATTGACGATAATGGCATTAAGCGACAATTTGATGTTATTAAAACATTAATTTCTAAGGCTGAGAAGGTAATCAACTGCGGTGATGCCGGACAGGAAGGTGAATTGATTCAGCGTTGGGTGATGCAGAAAGCCGGTATAAAGTGTCCTGTAGATAGATTGTGGATTTCATCGCTTACCGACGACTCAATACGCGATGGCTTCAAACACCTGCGCCCGCAGAAGGATTTCGACCGACTATATCATGCCGGATTGTCGCGTGCAATAGGCGACTGGATATTGGGGATGAATGCCACACGCTTGTATTCCTTGAAATATTCAGAGCCGGGCAAGGTGTTGTCGATAGGGCGCGTGCAGACGCCCACACTTGCGCTGATTGTACAACGGCAGCGCGAGATCGAGAACTTCAAGCCTGAGGATTTCTGGGAGCTAAAGACTGTGTACCGAGATGTTACATTCAATGCTACGTCAGGTAGATTTAAAACCGAGACCGAAGCTCAGCAAGCACTCGATGCCATAACCGCACATCCGCTAACGGTCACTGATGTTCAAAGAAAAAAAGGGAAGGAGCAGCCTCCCAGACTTTTTGACCTCACATCGCTGCAAGTGGAGTGCAATAAAAAGTGGGGTTGGACTGCCGATGAAACTTTGCGCCTGATTCAGACACTTTACGAAAAGAAGGTCACCACCTATCCCCGCGTCGACACAACTTATCTGTCGGATGACATCTATCCCAAGGTGCCCGAAATATTGAAGCAGATGGAGCCATATAGTCCTCTCACGGCTCCTATACTTGCTAAGAAATTGCCTAAGTCGAAGAAGGTTTTTGACAACTCTAAGGTTACCGATCACCACGCCATAATACCGACAGGTCAGTCGCCTAAAATGCTTGTCGGTGATGAGCGTAAGATGTATCATCTTATAGCGCAGCGATTTATTGCTGCATTCTACCCTGATTGCCAGTATGAGCAGACTACTGTCTTGGCCGATGCTAACAAGCAGGGATTCAAGGCAATAGGCAAGGTGATAACTGATCCTGGATGGAGAAATGTATTCAACTACGGAGCCAAGAAGGATGACGATGGGGCAACAACACAGTCGGCCGACGAAGGATTACTACCGCCCTTTGAGGTAGGTGAATCAGGCCCTCATACACCGTCGCTGCAGAAAAAACAGACGCAACCGCCGAAGTATTACACTGAGGGAACACTGCTGCGCGCTATGGAATCGGCTGGAAAAACTGTCGACGATGACGACCTACGCGAGGCCATGAAGGAAAATGGAATAGGTCGCCCATCTACCCGAGCCGCAATCATCGAGACTCTGTTTAAACGCCATTATATACGCCGCGAGCGCAAGAACATACTCGCTACTCAAGCTGGTATCGACCTGATAGATACAATAAATCAGGATCTGCTCAAGAGTGCAAAACTCACAGGTATATGGGAGCGAAGGCTGCGAATGATAGAGCGTGGCGATGAGTCTCCCGCCGAATTCCTTGAGCAGCTTAAGCAACAGATACATCACATAGTGCTTAGCGTGTTGGCCGACAATACCTCACGCCGCATACAAGTGGCAGAGTGAATTTGGTGGGCACGAGATGACATAAATACAGTTAAAAAATGTTATAATTTAGACTTAGTTTAAATAAGTCATTGGGAAATTTTCGAACTTTGTAAGTCGAAAACAGAGCACTAAGTTAAGCCTCATATCATAAGAATTGACGATGAAGTTAAGACTGTCGGACCTCAAGCCGGGTGAAAAAGCGGTAGTGGTCAAGATACATGGCCACGGAGCTTTCCGTAAGAGGGTGATAGAGATGGGATTTGTGCGGGGCAGAGAGATTACAGCCTTGCAAAGCGCTCCGCTGCGCGATCCTGTGAAATATCGTCTTATGGGGTATGAGGTATCATTGCGCCTCAGTGAGGCCCATCTTGTAGAGGTGATAAAGATAGAGACGGATGAACCTGTTAAACTCCTTGGTCAGGTCAATCTGTTGAACGATAGTGAAGTTGAGGAGCCGATGAAGCGGTACAACACCGAGCGGCACACGATTAATGTGGCCTTGGTGGGAAATCCTAACTGTGGCAAGACTTCACTTTTCAACTATGCTTCGGGTGCCAAGCAGCATGTTGGCAATTATAGCGGTGTCACGGTTGGCGCCACATCGGGT
>CAMWOD010000228.1 GCA_947175715.1 uncultured Porphyromonadaceae bacterium | reverse complement strand
ACTACAAACTATTATTTACCACAGGAAAGATATGAAACATCGTAGCAAAAAGATACTATCTTATACCATCACAATCGCAGTTGTCTTAGCTGCAGCCTTTTGGGTAGTTTCAAGGTTCATTCATCTCGGTAATGTCGAATTTACCGACAACGCTCAAGTAAAACAACAGATTGTACCTGTCAACTGCCGTGTGCAAGGGTACATTAAGGAAATACGTTTCAACGAGTACGAACCAGTGAAAAAAGGTGATACACTCGTTATAATCGATGATACCGATATGCGACTCAATATGGCACAGGCACGAGCTGATTATCAAAATGCACTTGCTGGCCGTGATGTCGCTGACCGTTCGGTCACCTCAGCATCAGCCAATGTAGCTGTGAGTGAAGCATCTATCACCGAAGCAAAAGTACTGATGGAATTGGCGGCATCCGACCTGGTCAGATATGAGAAATTATTGGAGCAAGATGCCGTGACACGTCAGCAGTATGACAGTGCAAAAGCCGATTACGAGGCGAAAAAGGCTCACTATGAAATGCTATTGCGCCAACGATCGGCAACCTCGGCCGTGGTTGATATTAATCGTCAACGCATATCTCAGTCGGAGGCTGGCATAGATCTGGCTAAGGCAATGCTCGAAACCGCTGAACTTAATCTCAGCTATACAGTGATTACAGCGCCTTGCAATGGGTATACATCGCACAAAGGGATTCAAGTAGGCCAACTTGTACAACCTGGCCAAACGCTTCTTAATATTGTTGACTCTCACGAAATTTGGGTAACTGCAAATTTTAAGGAGACTCAACTCCAACACATCAAACCTGGCAGCGAGGTAAAGATAGCGGTAGATGCAATTCCAGGAGTAAAATTCATTGGGTATGTAAAATCCATATCCACAGCTACAGGTGCTTCGTTGTCGTTGCTGCCACAGGATAATTCGGCTGGCAACCTCGTTAAAGTGCGTCAGCGAATCCCAGTAAGAGTCGAGTTCAGCGCTGATAATAAGCCAGAAGAAATGGCCAAACTACGTGCCGGAATGAATGTGGAATGTAGCGTGATTTATTAAATATGGCAGACTGGCACACACAATCGGAAACGTTTGACATTCCCGAGGTACCAAACTACATACCCCGACGTTTAAAGCCGTATCTGTTTATATTATTTGTACTGATAGTGCAGTTTTCGGGAGGCTTATATCTCGCCGCCGCTACCGACATGGTGGGAACAACCTCACTGATGCAGGAAGATATTCTTATGGCGGGATACGCATCGCTAATCGGAATGTCTATTAATTTCGCCGTGATGTTCCGTATCAAATTTCGCTTCTCCACACGCACACAACTGTTAGCGTCGGCAATAGTACTTATAGCTGCAAATCTAATATGCGCTCAAACCGCATCAGTGCCAGTGCTCGTCGTCACATGCCTTATAGCTGGATGGTTTCGCATGCAGGCTACACTCGCGTGCAACTCAACCATTCAACTTTGGCTAACACCCGTGCGCGATATGGCAATCTTCTTCTGTTATGTGTATTTAGTGGTTGACAGCGTAATACAGTTGAGCGGCATTGCCACTATTTATACGGCCTTCTTCTCGCAATGGGAATATATGCACTGGATAATGATGGGATTGCTCGCACTGATGATGTTATTGGTGTTGATACTGGTAAAACCCGCACGCGGGCCAATGTTCATACCACTGCTTGGCATTGACTGGATCGGAGCGTTTTTGTGGGCAGGATTCATGTTATGCTTCACATTCATCTGTGTATATGGCAATTATTACGATTGGTGGGATGCAGTTGAGATACGATGGACAGCGCTTATCGGCCTCGCTTGCATTATTATAAACTTGTGGAGGGCATCTTTCCTCCACCATCCATATATCAGCTTTAGGGCATTGAGAAATCGCAACGTTATCCGAGCCACGATAATATATCTTGTATTTTTCACATTAATAGCTACTGAACACGTGTTTGAGCACAGCTATGCCGCTAATATATTAGGGTTTGACAAAACAAATCTCATAGATTTAAACTGGTATGTGTTTGCGGGCAATATAGCCGGAGGCGCCTTTACATATCTCACTTTTGCCCAACGTAAATGGAGATACAAAACCATGACCGCTATCGCATTTGGCTTGGCAATCGTCTATCTATCTTATTTCTATTTCTTTATTGACTACAGCATTGAGAAGGAGATGCTATTCATCCCGCTATTTTGTAGAGGCGCTGCAGCTATGATAATATCAATAGTGTTTTTGACCTCGATCGTGCAGAGCGGTCTACCATTTCAAGTATTTCCGCAAGCACTCACTATCAACGGTTTCACCGGCGCAGTAATGGGAGCAACGCTTGGCCCTGCGATAATAGGTGAGCTCTTACGCCACATCATGGCTAAAAATGCTGTAATGCTCGGAGCAAACATTACCAACACAAATACCGACGTAATCGGCACTCATCTCGGGCAAATTTACGGAATGGTACAGACTCAAGCCTTGATTGTATCAATGAAGGAGATATACGGATGGCTGCTCATTATGGCTGTCGTAACCATAATTGGAGTACTCTTAAGCTACAGTTCAGTAAGACCTTTAGCCATCTTTCCTAAATGGAGCACTGTACGGCGGGCGATCAGACACATTACAAGGACAAATAAAAGAATCAGTGCACAATTTGACAGTTAAAAATCCAAAGACAACCATTCCAAAAATTTCTTGAAAAATAATTTGCAAATATGACTTAAAGGATTGGCGCGGATTGTTGAAATTTTGTATTTTTGCACCGTAATATAGAGTATAAAGTTTTCCGTATAAATGGATACATTAAACATTATCCGGATTTTATCATTGTAAACAAAAAAGTAAAAATTATTATGATCGAAAATAAAGGCGATTATATAAAAAATCCCGACAGTATGGCTAAACTTAATT
>CAMWOD010000227.1 GCA_947175715.1 uncultured Porphyromonadaceae bacterium | reverse complement strand
CCCATTGTTCAGCTTGAACTGGCCTTCGTGGATGCCATGGATAGGTGGGGAGCATTTCTTGTTCTTCCAGCCTGTGTTCAATTTTGCCGATGCTGCCATCACCGTGGGTATCATATTGCTGATATTTTTCTATCCCACCTCACTCACAGCTACCGGAGTGCCGGCTGACAACGATGAGAAGATAGCCGACAAGGAATCCCAAAATTGATGATGCGACAACTCTATACGCTCGTAATCGCTACATTTCTGCTGATAATAGCGGCCTGCGACTCCACCCCCGACAAGGTGTTGCCTAAGGATAAGATGGCTGATGTGATGGCCGATATGTATGTGGCCGAGAGCGTGGCCGATGTCAACCGTACGAAGTTTTACACTGGCGGTAGCGATTCGTTGCGCAAGGTGCTCAAGCAATCGATACTTCAACGACATGGCATCACACAAGAGGATCTCGACTCATCACTGATGTACTACGGTCGCAACCTTGATAAATATGTGGAGGTACACGACCTTATCGTGGAGAAACTTGAACAGCGTATGTCGCAAGCCGATGCAGCCATGGCTCGTGCAGCGGGGAGTATGGCAGGAGATTCTGTTGACACTTGGCCCGGTGCGCCTGAGGTGATAATATCGCAGCGTTCCCCACAGCAGATGCTTACTTTTGTCCTTACCCCCGATGATAACTGGGAAAAGGGTGACCAATACGTATGGTCAATCAAGACATTGAATATGCGTCTACCCGGTCATTGGACGCTTGCGGTTGACTACCCCGAGGGCATCACTGAATATGCACATGCCCAGTTCCAGGGTGAAGGACTCAACCAGTTGCGACTCATTACCGACTCTACGCGCATTCCTACACGTATCTACGGCTCACTTACCACCAATCCCGCACAAGGTGAGATAATCTACCTCGACTCCATAAGTCTTACCCGCAAGCGTGTTGACCGCCAGAATTATCATCAGAGACACCGTCAGCAGCGTATCAGCATGGCCCGACAGAACAAAAATACTCCTAAATCGGAAGACACGGCACCACTCGAGGAAGAATCAGCTAAAAAGGAAGAGAATGACAACGCTCCCGTACAATCGGCGGTAGAGGTAAAAGTAACTGATTACGACAGTCGTCGATCGAGAATCACTACCAATAATGCAGCAGCTCTTGCCAACTGAACGTATGCTTGCACGGCATGTCATCACAGCCGATGGCGTAATGGGAATGTCAGTGGTTTCAGTTAGAGACGATGGAACGGTGTGTGTTGAAGCCTTTGAGCATGAGACTCCAAATACGATATGGAATAACTCGAGCATTGCATTACTTCAGCCCGAAGCATTGACTGAGTTCCTGTTGGACGATATCGAGCGGATGATGTCGCATGGCGACACACTTGATCGCATACATGCCTATCTCAACGCCTCGTCATTACTTGCTGTTGCTGGAGATCGAGCTGTTGCGCTATCGTTCAGTGAGTTATAAGCGGCCTATCCATTGGGCATAACTGTCCCACTGATTCGGTAGTTTCGCAGGAATAGTGCCTGGGTCGAAGATACCGTAAATAGCCGAACCCGAGCCCGACATTGAGGTATACAGCGCTCCGAGCTCATATAGAGTATGCTTGATATCGGCCAATATTGGTAATTCGGCAAATACGCTTTTCTCAAAATCGTTGAGCAGCAAGTCTCTCCATTCAGCTATGGGGCGATGAAGTATTTCAGCGATATTGGGCTGAAGTTGATTGCTGTCCAGGTATTTATCTACCCCGGCATAGGCTTGGGCAGTGCTTACGGCTACCGGAGGTTTAACAACGAGGATTTCCTTCCCCTCGATGGCGGGAATTCCAATAGGGGTAATTTTGGTGCCAATACCAGTAGCAAGAGCCGGCTGGTCGTAAATGAAGAAGGGGCAGTCGGCACCCAAGGATGCCGCCAATTGAGCTAATGCATTATCGCTTAAGTTCAAGTTGGCGAACTTATTTATGAGGTGCAACATCGCTGAAGCATCGCCCGAACCTCCTCCCAATCCGGCGCCATCGGGCACAATCTTGCGCAGGTAAATATCGATAGGGGGCAACTCTTGTCCAATATACTCCTCAATGGCCCGCAGTGCTTTAATTACCAAATTCTTTTCAAATGGGCAATCAACAGTCCTCCCGGTTATGGTGAGTGTGGTTTGGCCGGTAATTGATTCTACTATTTCGAGTATATCACCCCAGGCGATGGGATACATCACAGTGTTGAGAGTATGATAACCGTTGTCGAGTTTCCCGGTAATTGAGAGACCGAGATTGATCTTAGAGTTGGTGAATCTAAGCATGCTTACAGTAGGTACGGTTATTGCTTGATGCGATGGAGAGTAATGATAGGCTTGCCGTTTTGGTCCATTAGCTCCACGGCATCGGGGCCGTAGGGGCGAGCCCTGTCAACCGATTCAAGGGCTAAAAGGAGTTCGGTCTCAAGTGCCTGGTTGGGGCATGCACGTAGCGATGTGGCCATATTGACAAACTGCATGGCATCGGTCTTATCAGGGTCGATTATCATGTTGCCGTTAAACACATTGCATCCGGTGTTGCCATGAATGCGTAGCTCAGGAACGTCAAAAGTGACCTGCAAATCGGGATACTCCGACTGGTCCACTACTTTGCCATTAATATCATAAATTTGCCACAAGCCATTGATGTAGTCCATGTTGTGCTTGCGTATCACCATCAGTGTTTTGCCCGAACCGCTCATAAAAGTCATGTAGCTTTCGTTGCCGATATTAGTGATTCTGAATGTACGTACATTGTTGATTGCATTGTTGATTTGCAACTCATACTCGGCATCGGGGCAGTAACGCTGTGTTGAAATAACATTGCTAAGAGTCAGCTGATTACCGTTGACGGCATAGTCGCCATTGAGGGTGTTGCAACCGTTTGAACCATAAAATCGTGACGTTGCCGAATCGAATGTAATAT
>CAMWOD010000226.1 GCA_947175715.1 uncultured Porphyromonadaceae bacterium | reverse complement strand
CCAGTCATTTTTATTTTTTTTTTATTTTTTCAAGCAGTACGCCTGGCTTCACAGCCAGGTGTGATAATGTATGAAAGAGGTAACCGCCGTAGCTGAGTGCTTATCTTTCAGGGTGATGTGTCGACAAGCCATACGGGAGAGAGTAGGGGCATCCCCCTACTGTGGCTAATCTTGCGCAAATATAGTAAAAATTTATGAGATTCGCCTGAAAAAATACTTATTTGTCGATAATATTGTTTGTAAATTGAAAATCGATCGAAGGTGAGTGCGGATAAGGTCGTATAAAGTGGTGAGGCATAGCGGAGATGCCGAAAGTGATGCGTGTGGAACTACATGATGGAGCATAGCGACTCAGATGAGCCGCTGTTGGCGGTTGGATAGTACGCAGCAATAATTTTAATTCGCCGAGGGGAGGTGGACGTCGAGCTGTGGGAAGGGGAAGCTGATGCCTGCTTTGGGCAATTCGGTGTAGATTAGCTCGTTGAATTCGTAGAACACGGCCCAGTAGTCGCCGCTTCTCACCCAAGCGCGTGCTTTGAGCTCAACTGAGCTGTCGGCAAGTTGGTTGACAATTACCGATGGCGACAGGTCGGTTTTGTTGCGTCTGACTTGGCGAGCGCGCTCAAGGCCAATTCGTTGGGCGGCCTGACGCAGTTTCTTCTTGTTGCGGAACAAGCGTCCAAGCCACGAAGTGTGAGTTTTGGGTGCCTGTATCAGGGCTTCGGGTGGAATTTCGTCGTGGGTGGCGAGGGCTATGAGGCGCTGGCGGCGTGCTACGCGGTCATCCTCGTTGCTCTGTATCACAATACGACTATCGTTGGCAAACAGCGTAAGGATGGTGTCGCGGGCTACGTTGACATCGTCGCCGTAGGATATTGCCACAACCCAATCAACGCGTCGATATTCTTCGCGCGACCAGTTATTGATCGAGCCGGTTGACAAACCGCCGTTGGGTATGAGTATCGACTTGTTGTCGGGTGTGTTGATGATAGTGTGAAATATCTGTATTTCAGTTACTTTTCCTGAAAATCCCTGGGCCTCTATGTAGTCGCCGATTTTGTAGGGCTTGAGCAAGAGTATCAGCACTCCGCCGGCAAAGTTTTGTAAAGTGCCGCTCAGTGCCATACCAATTGCCACACCAGCCGATGCAAATATGGCAAGGAATGAGCCTGTTTCGAGCCCAAGCACACCTATGATAGTGACTATCAATATGAAATATAGCACTATCTTGACAAGCGACAGAATGAACGTAGAGAGCGAAGTATCGGTGTTTCGTCGCTCCATGATGCTCTGCACCAAGCCGTAAATACGCTTGATAATGAACTTGCCCACGTAGAACACTAAGATAGCAAGCGCTATCTTAATGCATAGGTCAACGGCGCCGTTGGCTATGCGGTGTATCAGGTCGTCGACCGATAATGATTTTAGCTCATTGATATCCGAGCTTACTTTTGCTGAGACGGAATCGGCGGCTAATGCTGAGGCTTGAAGCAGGGTCATGAAGGTGTTAGAATTTGGCCGAGGCTACGTCGGTCCACCATTGCAGGGTATCGTAGCCGTGAGTTGAGGATGAAACGTTGGTGTTGAGTATGAAGGTGGAGAGTCCGCAATGTGCATCAAGTGGTATAGTGCTCCATAGATATGGAGTGGATTTGTGATAAACAACTGCGTTGTTTAAAGCCTCATGCCATCGTGCCAACAACTCTGAGTCGATATTGCTGTGGGCATCAATGTAATGAGCAAGGTCGAATAGGAAGCAGCTTGAGCCTGTTGATGATAGGGTGAAATGTTGGGGATGGTAGTCGGCGCCTGGTGATGAGGCTTGCTGGTATACCTGGCGTGTGGCTTGTGCCAGGTCGTCAAGAGCATTGAGGTTAACAACCGACATGGCGCAAGTGCGCATCATCCCTGTCTTAGAGTCGTATATATTAAATGTGGCCTCGGCCGCTCCTATGAGGTCGGGGGTTGAGGCGAGCAGCAGTGGGAGATTTATCGAGTAATCCATGCCGTTGGCCGGAAGCTCAATAGCCGATCCTATGGCCCAGTTGGCGCAGTGTCGCATCTCATAGAGTGATTCGATATTGGCCATATAGCAGCAGTCGAAGTATATGAAGCTGAATTTCCACGGCTCGAGCGTTGCGGCCAGGTCGGGTATGGATATTTGTTTTCCCCCATCGTCGCCAAATGAGCGTTGTTGCGAAGCGTTTTTATCTTCAGGAGGAGCAAGCCAGCCATTGGCGTGACTCCATAACACAAGTGCGTAATCGTCGGCCGGGGCAAGAGTGCGGCTGTCGCTTATCACAGTGTTGATGCGTTCGGGCGAAATCGCAGAGGTGGTGTTGTCGTAGGTGCGTAGAGTCACGAGGCCGTCGGATGTAACCTCATTGAGTGTTTGCGACTTATCAGTGGCAGCGTGAAATAACAATACTCTGCTATTGTCGGGGAATCCGGCTTTGGCTCCCCTTATCATTTCGTCAATATCTCGTTGGTCGTAGCCCTCCCTGCCAAGCGAATTGTTGGATGCCATGTAGATAAGGAGGGTGCGCGTGGCAGTGGGTGCTTCGGGTGGAACCACCGGCTTATCATCGTCGCTACACCCGGTGATGAGTGTGGCGATTAGTCCTATGAAAAACAGTATTCTAAGTGTGTGCATATCTATAATATCGTCGTAAGCGGTTAATTTATTGCAAAAGTACGAAAAATAATCATATTACCCCATACAATAAATGTTAATCATAAGGCGGCCTCACTCACCAGCTATGGTGAATGAGGCCGATATAAATGCCACACCAAAGGATGCGATGAAACTCCGACTGACAGGATTTGAGTGCTCGCCATCCTTTGTAATCCGCCTGGGTTTCAAAAAACCTCCCTCCTAAAGAGGGATGGGGCCCGCCATCAGACGACTGAGCTTGTCTCGGTATTTCATGTAATTTGATGAGTTTCCCAATCTACTTTGATGTGGTATAAATT
>CAMWOD010000225.1 GCA_947175715.1 uncultured Porphyromonadaceae bacterium | reverse complement strand
GGTATGGAGTTTGATCCGGCTCAGATGCGCAATGTGATGTCAAATTTCTGGGAAGTTGCCCTATCACCTGTTGCTATTAACAAGTTTTTCCACACAGTATTTAGCGGCTGGGTACTTGCTTCAGTTTTCGTGGTAGGAGTAAGTTGTGTCTTCTTGCTGCGGAAGAGCAATGTTGCAATGTCGCTGCGTTCTATTAAAGTAGCCGGATGGGTAGGTTTAATGGGCATCATACTCACAATGTGGACAGGCGATGGTTCTGCCGTAGTGGTAAGTCGAGTGCAACCAATGAAACTGGCAGCAATGGAGGGATTGTATCATGGCTCACAAGGACAGAGTCTGGTAGGTTTCGGTATTTTGAATCCTGACAAAACTGTTGATAATAATGAGAAGGAAATGCTCTTCTCCATCGATATACCTTACGGACTGTCGATACTTGCCAATCACGACGCAAACTCTTTTGTGCCCGGAATCAAGGACATTATCGATGGTGTGTCAATTGACTCGAATGGCGACACTATAAATACTGTAAGTTACGCCGAACGTATACAGCGCGGAAAGTCAGCTCAAAACGCACTGCGAATCTACAACGATGCTTACAATAACAACGATACGTTGGCTATGGAAGTAGCATCAAAAGCTCTTGCCCAAGATTACCAATACTTTGGCTATGGGTACTATAACAATCCTTCTGACCTTGTACCACCTGTTGGCGTCACATTCTACGCTTTTCGTGTGATGGTGATGGCTGGTGGTTACCTGCTCATCTTCCTGCTGCTGATGGTATTTGTAGTATACCGTAAGCCAGCACTTGCCGAGAAGAAATGGCTTGGATGGCTTGGCGTAATATCTATCCCGATTGTGTGGATCTGTTCACAGGCCGGATGGGTTGTGGCCGAAGTTGGCCGTCAGCCATGGGTAATCCAGGATCTGATGCCTACATGCGCCGGCGTCTCCGCGATTTCAGAAAGCTCAGTTCAACTCACTTTCTGGATATTTGCAGTATTATTTACAGCCATGCTGATTGCTGAAATAAGCATTATGGTACGCTATATTGCGCGAAAATTGAAAACTGATATTGAAAACTCTAACGACTAACGGCTATGACTCATCTCGAATTAGTTCAGAATTATTGGTGGCTTCTAATAGCCGTGCTCGGTGCACTGCTTGTTTTCTTGTTGATGGTGCAAGGAGGACAATCGATGTTGCTTTCTACCCCATCAAAGATTGATCGTACGATGATGGTAAACTCGCTTGGACGCAAGTGGGAGCTTACATTTACCACCCTTGTAGTGTTTGGTGGTGCTTTCTTCGCATCATTTCCGTTGTTCTATTCCACAAGCTTCGGTGGTGCATATTGGTTGTGGATGCTTATACTTTTCAGTTTTGTGATTCAAGCTGTAAGTTATGAGTTTAGATCGAAGCCCGGCAACATCTTCGGACGTACCACTTATGATACATGCTTGTTTATCAATGGTTGTGTGGGATGTATATTGCTTGGAGTTGCTGTAGGTATGATGTTCTTCGGCGCGGAGTTCACCGTTATTAAGAGCAATCTGCTTAATGTTAATGCTCCCGTGATTTCTCAATGGGCCGATTCACACGGCCTTGAGGCCATTTTCTACTGGCCTAACTTACTGCTTGGAGTCACTGTTTTGTTTCTCGCTCGTACTCAGGCTTCACTGTATTTTTTAAACAATATTGCAGGCGACGAAACCTTCTTCAACACAAATAAGAAGCGCGTTCTGCTCAATGGAGTAACATTTGCGCTCTTCTTCGTCGTATTTGCCGTAGTTCTACTCACTTGGTCAGGATTTAGCTACGATGCCGCCGGTGAAGTGTCGGTTGTGAAATTTAAATATTTCTTCAATCTTGTGGACATGTGGTGGCTTGGCATATTGTTCCTTGCAGGTGTCGTTATGGTATTGTATGCCATCATACGCTCTGTAGTAGCAAAACACTGGACTAAGGGTATCTGGTGGTCGGGTATCGGTACTGTTATGGTGGTACTGGTATTATTGTGTATCGCCGGTTACAACAATACTCCTTATTATCCATCGCTCGTTGATCCACAGATGTCGCTCACGATTCGCAATAGCTCTTCGAGCGAGTTTACTCTTAATGTAATGTCGGTAGTGTCTTTTGTTATCCCTATCGTGCTTGCATATATAGTATATGTATGGCGAAAAATGGACAATAAGCCTATTACACCCGCCGAAATGGAGTCAAAGGATCATAAGTATTAAAGGTGTCATTATCAAGTAAAATGAACAATATACTTCAACTATCAGAGATATACCGTGCAGCAGCTGTGCTAAAAGGTGTGGTACGTAACACACGTATCGTAGGACCTACAAAACTCAGTGCCACAACTCAGATTTACCTTAAACCCGAAAATCTACAATATACCGGATCCTTCAAGCTTAGAGGTGCTTATTACAAGATTTCACAACTGAGCGACGAGGAGAAAGCTAAGGGCGTTATTGCGTGTTCAGCAGGCAATCATGCCCAAGGTGTGGCACTTGGAGCCACTCACAATGGCATCAAATCGCTGATATGCCTCCCTGCTGGAGCCCCTATCTCAAAAATTGAAGCCACTAAAGGTTTTGGCGCCGAAGTGTGTCTTGTGCCCGGTGTCTATGACGACGCTTATCAGCGTGCCATCGAGTTGCGCGATGAACACGGCTATACCTTTGTTCACCCATTTGATGACCCATTGGTGATTGCAGGGCAAGGAACAATCGGCCTTGAAATAATTGAGGAAATGCCCGATGTCGATGCAGTGATTGTGCCCATTGGTGGTGGCGGACTGATATCAGGCGTTGCCATGGCTATAAAGGAGCTGCGTCCCGATATCAAGGTTTACGGTGTACAGGCCGCGGGTGCCCCCTCAATGTTTGACTCATTACATAAGGGTGAGATAATACGCCTCCCCTCAGTTTCTACCATCGCCGACGGTATATCGGTGAAAGAGCCTGGTGTTAACACCTATCAGC
>CAMWOD010000224.1 GCA_947175715.1 uncultured Porphyromonadaceae bacterium | reverse complement strand
ATATGTACATACATGCATCGTTTACTCCCTCGGAGTTACGTCCTCCGAAAGTAAATAGAGTGGGATATTCCTTAACTGTCCAGTTAGTGCTATCGGTAGTAAATGTGGAGTAAAGCATCAGCGTTTTTCCTTCTCCGGCAGGTACGTCGTTGCGACTGATACGGGCCCACGATTTTCCATCATATCCCCACAAAGCACCGGACACTTTACCATCAGCTTTACGACCGCCAACCATCAATTTCTGTGGTTTCGACGACCACTTGCTATCGATGTCGATCATATCGCTGGTGCCACTCACAGGAAATTCATCGCTCAGCATTGCTTTACTTCCAGCGGGATAGGTCACAAAATAATACTTTCCGTCTTCTTTGACACATCCAAGCACTTGTGAGCCAAATGTACCATAAAGATTGTCAATCTTAACGCCTGTATTACGCCACTTGTTACCGGGGACGCCAAAGTTGCATCAACTTCATCGCTCACGTACAATGCGCCCTCCTGATCAAGCACGTAGAGCACTCCATCCCCTGCCACAAGGCTCTTAACATCAAGATTTGCAGGAAAATCTGCGCCAGTGGCAGGCTGCATTACATTAACATCCCACAGCTGCAGATCGGATACACAACCCAAGTTGTAGGTTTGGTTGTCGAGTGCGCCTGCAGCGGTGAGGCACAAGTATTTATCATTGATTTTCACCGTTTTCTGCCGTGCGGGAATTTGCGACAACACCGGCAGTGAGCGGCGTGCCGTACGGTTCCAATACAACGAGTCGGGCACCATCTGGTGAACGTTCACCTTGAGCTGATAATCACGCTCGGTGATACCATCGTTGGCCACAAGGTGCAGCTTCACCGGACCATTGGCGAAGTTGATCGAATCAGTGCTGTGTTTCAGATAGTCGACTACAGTGTCAGTACCGTTAACCGACTTGAAGTGTAATTCGGCCACCGAGCAACCGGCTGTACCGATCACTGGTATCAATCGCCTCACATCGGTGCCGTAAGGGAGTGAGTCGGCGTTAAAAACTACCGCATTGTCAAGGTCAATCGAGAAATATACCGAGTCAAGTCCAGGTAGTATGTGAGTGTCCTTTGTCAACGAGAATGACGACACTATCACAGTCGAATTCGATCCGCTAAGGTAGCTGATATCCTCGTCATCCTTATTGCACGAGGTGGCCACAAAGCCCAGTAGCACCGAAAATATGATGAATTTTGCGTAATTCATTATCTTTTGTAACTCGTTGGTTGAATTTAGTATTTTTCAAACTGCAAAGTTAAAAAGATTTCGCATAATCACGCCTATAGTGCCGCCAATTTTGTCGTTTTATAGGTTTTTAACGGCTCAGGTTTTTAAAGAATGGGATGCGATGATGTCGAGCGGTAAAAATATAGCCGACTTGAGCCTATCCTAAATTCACTATCTGGCATATAAGGAATCACAGGAGCGGCCTTTTCTCCTGAATCACCAAGATCGAAATCCGCCACCTCGACACGAGCGAAATCCCACAACTTTCTTTCAATTATTTCTCGCAGAAGTGTCGGCCCCGATTCCACCAACACCGACGTGACGCCGCGGCTATAAAGATCGCACAGCACACTCTCCACATCGTCATCATAAACCCATACCGATTCATTATCAGCAATATGGCTACCCACTTCAATGGGCTTGGATGTCAAAATCACTGGACGAGGGTTACGTCCGTCCCAACCGCGCACTGTAAGTCGTGGATTATCACATCTGACGGTGGCTCCAGTAGTCATGATCACATCATTTTCTGCACGCAACTTCGCTGTGAGCTGCGAAGTGAGTGCATTGGAAAATCGCTGTGCCGGTTCTTCTGGTGTGCGTTTTCGGTCCATCCAGCCGTCGCGGCTTTGCGCCCACTTTATCGTTACCACCGGCCTACTTCTCAGATGCGCTGTCATGAAAATGTAGTTAAGTTGCCTACACTCCTCATCGAGCACACCCACTTCCACCTCAATTCCGGCCTCACGGAGCATCTTCACCCCCCTACCCGACACTTTCTCAAATGGGTCGAGCGTTCCTATCACCACACGCTTAAACCCACATTCTATCAACAGCTTGGCACATGGAGGAGTCTTGCCGTAATGTGAGCACGGTTCAAGTGTAACATATATAGTAGCGTCCTTGAGCAGATTTTTATCTTTAACCGAATTCACAGCGTTCACCTCGGCATGAGCCTCTCCCCACCGTCGGTGATAACCCTCGCCGATTATCTCACCATTGCGCACAATCACCGCGCCAACCATAGGGTTGGGCGACACAAAACCACGCCCATATCCTGCAAGCTCTAATGCCCGCCGCATATACTCATTGTCACACATCGCATCCTTCGTTACCATGCCACAAATATACACAAAAATACTCAACCCCCGACCCTACGTAGATAGATAAGGGTGATTAGGTTGATGAGGTTGAGCAGATTGAGGAGGTTGATGAGTTGGGGTGCCAGGTAGGGACGCGATTCTTCGCGTCCGCATGAAATAGCTTGCCGCGATGCGTAGCATCTGCGGCAACGCGCGGCATAGCCGCGCGTCACGTTAGCCGCATGCAAGTGCGCCGTCAGGCGCACGCAGCTTGCGGTATATGTCTCCTACAAAATCACGGCTGCGTAGCTGCCGGTCATTGTCTCGTGCCATGACCCCGCCTCTCCGAGGCTCATGATGATGGTGGGACTCCCTCCCCCAGGTTCCGTCGGCTTAGCCTCCTACACCAGGGGCTGTCAACTACCGCCGGCTCTCCGAGCCGCCAAATCCCCACAATCAAGGCTACCCACATGTGCAAGGCATGCGGAGATGGCCGTGAGGTATATCGTAATCCATAATTACTGTCTACGGGAGGAGCCACGGATGTGGCGATGTTGTAGTTAACCCCGCATGACGGGAGCGAAGCGACCGAGTGCGGGGAATGACTCACCCGCAAAAGTTCGGAGTGCCGGAGGCATGATGTAATGTTGGATGAGGCGCGGCGCTCCCGCCAGCG
>CAMWOD010000223.1 GCA_947175715.1 uncultured Porphyromonadaceae bacterium | reverse complement strand
CCAACGACCCCGAGATTACAAATCACGTGCTCTGGCCAACTGAGCTAAAGAGGCGGCTCTAAGCTTGCGGTGCGTTGTTCTTCCGTCAAGCGAGTGCAAAGGTAAGACGTTTTTCTGAATCTGCAAAAAATTTCCAAAAAAAAATCACTAAAAATCGCAAAAACCTGCCGCGGCCACCACCACAGCGTCGATTACACATTATAAATATATATTTCGACGTGCCCCAACGACGAATTATGGACCGATGATGGGGTGCTTTCGATGGATTTTTGCTAATTTTGGGGCGTAAAAGCTATTGCAAATCTTCATTCCAACATAAACAACACTCCAATGAAGCAAGACATCACATCACGGCTCGAAGCCATGCGCAAAATGATGACCCAGGCAGGCATCGACGCCGTAATCATCCCCCAGACCGACCCTCATCAAAGCGAGTATATCGCATCGCACTGGCAAGTGCGCCGCTGGCTCAGCGGTTTTACCGGCTCAGCGGGCTCGCTCGTAGTCACCGCCACAAAGGCGCTGCTATGGACCGACTCACGATACTTTATCCAAGCTGCCGACCAGCTCAAAGACACCTCGATCGAACTGATGAAGGAGGGACTTCCCGGCACACCCGACATCCTCGACTACCTGATAGCCAACCTCGTACAGGGCAGCACCGTAGGCATTGACGGCCTGTTGTTCTCAGCCACATCGTGCGGAAAAATGGCCGACACTCTCAGCCGCGCCGGTCTGAAACTGCGTTGCGACTTCGACCCCATCGATGCCCTATGGGCCGACCGCCCTGCCCTACCCCAGGCCGAGGTGATCATCCACAACGAAAAGTACGCAGGCGAGTCAGCAAGCTCAAAAACCGTGCGAATACTTGAAAAAGCTGACGCCCAGGGCGCTAACGCCGTGCTAATTTCGGCTCTCGACGAGATAGCATGGACGCTCAACATACGCAGCCGCGACGTCAACTGCAACCCCGTTGCCACTGCATACCTATATCTGGCTCCCGAAGGTTCGTACCTGCTGATCGACAAGGCCAAAATCACCCCCGAGGTAGACAAGTATCTTGCCGACAACGGCGTGGCAACGAAAGATTACACCGACATCATCAACTTCACCAGCAATCTGCCCGATACATCCCGGGTGCTCATCGACCCCGCCAAGACATCTATCACGCTCACCAATGCTTTAGGCGACAAGGCCATACGCGGCACAGTGCCGGTGGCTATGATGAAAGCCTGCAAGAACGAAGTGCAGATTTCGGGCACCCGCGCTGCCATGGAACGCGATGGCGTGGCTATGGTGCGCGCCCTGATGGCCATTGAGCATGCGATGGCATCGGGAGAGAAGCTCACGGAGATGTCGATAGCCGAACTCCTCACCGACCTGCGTTCAAAGCAAGACCTATACTTCGACAATTCATTCGAGACCATCGCCGGTTTCCGCAGCCACGGCGCCATAGTACACTACGAAGCGACTCCGGCAACCGATGTGACGCTTGAACCCGACGGGTTACTGCTCATCGACTCGGGTGCCCAGTATCTCGACGGCACCACCGACATCACCCGTACTATCACTTTGGGCAATCCCACCCCCCAGCAACGACACGACTTCACACTGGTGATGAAGGGCCACATTGCACTGGGCTCGATGATTTTCCCCGAAGGCACCACCGGCCACCAACTCGACGCCATTGCGCGCCAATATCTGTGGAAAGAGGGACTTACCTATCTCCACGGCACAGGGCACGGCGTAGGGCACTTCCTCAACGTACACGAGGGGCCGCAAAGCATCCGACTCAATCATGTACCTACCCCCCTGACTCCCGGTATGATTACATCCAACGAGCCAGGCCTGTACCGCGAGGGCATCCACGGCATCCGTTGCGAGAACCTTGTGCTCACCGTCAACGCCATGACCACTGAGTTCGGCAATTTCTACCGTTTCGAGACATTGACTCTCTGCCCGTTCGACCTACGACTCTTTGACACTACAATAATGACCGACGACGAAATAGCGTGGCTCAACGACTACCATGCCCAAGTGCGCCAGCGCTTGTCGCCACTGTTGACCGACGAGGAGCGCAAATGGCTAGAAACCAACACACAACCACTTAAACGCTAATCACACATTATGGCATTAATAATACCGGTAAGAGGTTATACACCCAAAGTAGGCGAAGGTACATTCCTCGCCGAAAACGCTACATTGGTAGGCGACGTGACCGTGGGGAGCGAATGCTCAATATGGTTCAACACCGTATTGCGCGGCGATGTGAACACCATAACCGTAGGCGACCGCGTCAACATCCAGGATGGTTCAGTGCTCCACACGCTTTACCAGAAGTCAACCATTGAGATCGGCAACGACGTGTCAATAGGGCACAACGTCACACTACACGGCTGCAAAATCCACGACCTCGCACTCATAGGAATGGGCGCCGTGGTGATGGACGACGCCGAGGTGGGTGAAGGCGCCTTGGTGGCCGCAGGTTCGGTAGTGCTTTCACGCACAAAAATTGGTCCCAACGAGCTATGGGGTGGCGCTCCGGCCAAGTTCATCAAGATGGTAGAGCCCGAAAAAGCCGCCGAGATGAACAAGAAGATTGCACGCAACTACCTGATGTACTCCACATGGTACACCGACCCCGCTACCAACGAATGTAAGTAGCTGCAACCCCTTAAGGCGAACAAAAAACAGGCGGTGTGTCACTATTGGAATGTTGACACACCGCCTACTCTATTTATCCTCTACAGCTTACTCCTTGCCTGCGAGAGGTGCGGGAGTTGTGTATGTGCGTGCAGCGAGCTCCTGATCAAGATTATAAAGGCCCATGCCATTATCACCTATCAGGGTAAACTTGTCGATGAGCTGCTGAGCAGTTTCCTCCTCCTCAACCTGCTCCGAAACAAACCAATTGAGCTTTTCGCGGCTTGCATAGTCATGATCGGCTTCGGCCTGCGCATAAAGAGCGTTGATCATGGCTGTCACTTTGCGCTCGTGCTCGAGTGTGGCCTTGAACGCATCGAGCGGAGTAGCCCACTC
>CAMWOD010000222.1 GCA_947175715.1 uncultured Porphyromonadaceae bacterium | reverse complement strand
CATGCCACCAGAGCCCGCTACCGAGGCTGATGCACCCGAAACTGCCAAATGAAAGTAGGATTTCTCGTAAAAATTCCTTAATTTTGCGGCAAAATTTTGTAGAGACATGATTAATCGCGTACTTATTAGAATAAAGGTGGTCCAGATGCTTTACTCCTATCTGTTGACCCGCAGTGAGTTTAAACTTGAACCTGCGCCCGAAACGACGTCACGCGAACGCAAATACGCCTACCAACTCTACATCGACCTGCTGCTACTTATAGCCGAGCTGGGAGGATATTCAGTAAAGGCTGGCGCAACACCACAGGAGCACCCACTGTATCGCCTTAACGACCGCAACCCACTGTCGACCAGCAAGCTTGCTGCTGCACTTGCAAGCGACAACGAGATACGCGACATCATAATGCGAGGCACCGCCACAGTAGACCAGCTCGACCCTGTGGTGCTGAGACTACACCAGGCCATCGTAGGCTCGCAGATATTTCAGGAGTATCATCGCAAACGCAAACCCGGTCTGGAGGATGAAGTGAAGTTGTGGAATGTATTGCTCCGCACTGTCATCGCCAAGGAGCCACTACTGCTTGAAGCGCTTAAACGCAACCCCGACTTCACAGCATCGTCGTTCAACCGCGCCCTGCAGTGGGTGGAAGACACAGTGGCGAGCTATAACGACAACCGCGCTTCGCTGATTAACGCACGCACTTCGCTCGAAACTTCGCTCGACAAGGCTTACGAGCTGTATCATGGTCTGCTCATGCTCCCCGTAGCCATTACACGCGAGGAGGAGATACGCCTCGATGATGCAAAGCACAAGTTCCTCCCCACCGCCGAGGATCTGAATCCCAATATGCGATTTGTAGAAAACGCATATGTGAAAGCCATAGCCGCCAACCCCGACATGGAAGCCTACATGAAGGCGAACCCGCTTGACTGGGAGTCGGACTACTACCTCATCAAAGACCTGCTTAAGCAAGTGCGTGAAAGCGACCTGTACGCCCAGTACATGGCTGCTCCTTCCTCCAGTCGTGAGGCCGATTGCGAATTCTGGCGCCAGGTGATGAAGCATATCATACTACCGAGCGACGTACTTGCCGAGACACTTGAGAATCAGTCGGTATTCTGGAATGACGACTTGGGCATAATGAGCACATTCGTGCTTAAGACGATCAAGCAATTTGGTTCGGCCGCCGATGGCGAGACTGTGAAACTACTACCGATGTTCAAGGACGATGAGGATCGCCGATTCGGCCCTGAGTTATTCATGCATGTGGTCAACAACCGCGACTTATACCGCGAATACATCGACCGATTTATCAACCGCGACCAGTGGGAAAGCGAGCGCATAGCCTTGATGGACATCGTAGTACTGATGACAGCCATCGCCGAGATGCTACACTTCCCCTCGATACCACTGGCGGTCACTATCAACGAGTATATCGAGATAGCCAAGGGGTACTCGTCGCCCAAGAGTGGACAATTTGTCAACGGCATGCTCTACTCTCTATCCAATTACCTGCGCGAACAGGGGCAACTACATAAGAGTTAATCACCTAAGAAATCATATATTCCAACCTTACTATTTTTTATATTATGCTTTACAATCTTATTTTGCTCGAAGATCAGCCCGGAGGAGGCATGTCATCAATCCTGATGATCGTAGCTCTGATTGCTATTTTCTACTTCATGATGATTCGTCCTCAGCAGAAACAGCAGAAGAAAATTCGTCAGTTCCGCGAAGGTCTCAAAGAGGGCGACCGCATCATCACCGCCGGTGGCATCCACGGCAAGATTGTGGGCGTGCGCGACGACTCTTTCATGATCGACATGGGCAATAATGTAAAGGTTCGTATCGACAAGAACTCGGTATACCCCTCAGCTTCCGACGCCCAGACCGACGCAGCCGCCCAGAACACCAAGAAAGACTGATCGGCTCGATATTGCACCACACATGAGTGGCATTGAGCGCAAGCCGAAACTTAGATACTGACGATGACGTCGATTAAAGCATTGAGAAAATGGCTCGTGATGCGCATGAGCACCCAAAACGGAAAAAACATTCTCGTTTTCATGGTGTTTTTATGCGTATCGGCCATCTTCTGGCTTGTTCTCACCCTCAACGATGAATATCAGCGTGACATCTCTATACCAATCGAGATAACCAATGTGCCCGACTCGGTGGTGCTGCTCAGCGCTCCACCCCGATCTATCAACGTGAGCGTACGCGACAAGGGTAACGTGCTCGCCAAATACCAATGGGGTGAAATACCCGCTATCAAAATCAACTATAGCGACTTTATCTCGGTCGACAATAAGATGGTAGTGAGCCACGAGCAATTAAACAATGTACTTCACAGCTATTTCGGCTCGAGCGCTAATATACTCACCACCAAGCCCGACTCTATCAGCATTTCCTACACTACAAGGCCCGGAGTAAAAATCAAGATTGATATTTCCGACAATATTGAAGCCACTGCAGCTCCGGGGTACGTAATCACTGATGAACCTTACTGTATACCCGACTCTGTCATCCTCTACTCTATTGAGTCAGTGACCGGTAAAATAAAATCAGTGAAAATCGAGAATTTAGTGTTTACAGGACTCACCGACTCCATAGCAGTGAACACTCCGGTGAGTGTGCCCGACGGCATGAGGGCAGTGCCCGATATGGTGAAAGTGGTAATACCTGTTGAGCGCCTTGAGCGTAAAACCCGCACCGTACCTGTCACAGTCAACAACCCTCCGGCCGGCCAAGAAGTGACAGTGACCCCCAGCGAGGTAATGGTGGTATATCTCGTGCCGGCAAGCCGACGCGATAATGACAACTATCCGATTTATGTCACAGCCGATTATCGCCAGCGCAACACTGACCCTGATGGTGCGAAGATGCCATTGGCAATCTCCAATCTACCTGATTTTTACACCGCTCCGCAGATTTTCAGGGTTGACAATAATGAGATACGAATAGATTCGATAGAATATGTGCTCCAGGACTTTGAACCCTAATGGCCCACTAATAAATGCGATTGCCGGGGGTATCGGGCGTCGA
>CAMWOD010000221.1 GCA_947175715.1 uncultured Porphyromonadaceae bacterium | reverse complement strand
CCATAATTGCAGCCCAGAGCGCATACAACAATGGGGAGGCGTGGCTCGACCAACTCCTCACCTACCTTGAGGGGAATATCGACACCGCCATTGACTATATCGCCTCCCGCTGCCACGGCATTAAGGCAATACGTCCTGAAGCCTCATTTCTGATATGGCTCGACTGCCGCAGCCTGGGCATGTCGCAGCAGCAGCTTGTCGACTTTTTCATCCACAAGGCCCATTTAGCGCTCAACGATGGTTCTATCTTCGGCCCCGAGGGGGTAGGATTCATGCGCCTCAACGTGGGCATGCCGCGAGCCAAACTCACCACAGCGCTGCAACAACTATCGAAGGCGCTTGAATCGCTATAAAATTCCGTAAAACAGACAAATATAATGGATTACCGCATATTTCCACCCGACGAGATAATCGAGACCGAAATCAGCTTACCCCTCTCGAAAAGCGAAACAAACCGTGCGCTCATAATGAATGCACTTACCCCGGGCGACACCCCGGTGGGAGCCATCGCCGAGTGCGACGACACCCGAGCACTGATCGAGGCGCTGGGTAGCGATGCCGACACCATCAATATTGGTGACTGTGGCACAGCAATGCGCTTTCTCACAGGCTACTTCGCAGCAAAGAGCGGACGCACAGTCACCCTCGACGGCTCGGAGCGCATGCGCCAGCGCCCAATAGGACCATTGGTCGATGCGCTACACCTATGTGGAGCCAATATCGAGTATGTGGGGGTAGAAGGATACCCACCGCTGCTGATACATGGCACCGAACTTAAGGGTGGAACCATCGAAATCGACGCCACCGTAAGCTCGCAATTCATATCGTCGTTGCTGATGATAGCACCCACAATGACCGAGGGCCTGACTCTCAACCTCAAGGGTGAACCATCGTCACTCCCCTACATACTGATGACGCTGGGAATGATGGAGCAGCGTGGCATCACGTGCGAACGCATACCCGACCAGATAATCGTAAATCGAGATGAATACCGACCCACCACCACCCCGATTGAGCCCGACTGGAGCGCCGCATCATATTGGTTCGAGCTATCGTCGATGGGCTCGGCATATATCGGCCTGCCGGGGCTGAAACTACCGTCGCTTCAAGGCGACGCGGCGTGCGCCAAGATTTTCCAACGGCTGGGTGTAATGACCGAGGAGGAGGATGGCGTGCTGCAGGTATCGCCATCGCCCGACATGTATGGCCGTGTCGACCTTGACATGAGCGATACCCCCGACATGGCTCCAAGCATCATCGTGGCCTGCGCCGCATTAGGGGTGCCCTTCCACATCACCGGCTTAGGATCACTTGCGATTAAGGAATGTGACCGACTGCAAGCACTTCACAACGAACTACTTAAACTCGGCGTGGAGATAGAGATAGAGCGTGGCAACTCCGCGATATGGGAGGGGCGGCGCTTGCCGGTGTTCGAAGTGCCAGTGATCGAAACCTACGGCGACCATCGTATCGCCATGTCTTTTGCGCCACTTGCCACACTCATCCCCGGAATCATCATCAAGGATATAGAGGTGGTGTCGAAATCCTACCCACACTACTGGGACGACCTGCGTAAGGCCGGGTTTATCATGACCGACGCCGCAGAACCTATCGAAGACGAAGAATCAGAAGAATCGTAATGTTAGTAAGCCTCATCATATTAGCTGCTCTGGTGGCAGTGGGTCTGCCTCTCTACCTGATGTACCGCCGCGACCTGCGTCGTGAGGGGGCCGACATCACACAGGTGTCGCAACCGGCCACTCCCATTGAATGCTGCGGACAGCACGAGGTGTGCGAACGCGACCTGCTCATCGCCGACGCATCGCGTCCCATCGAGTACTTCGACGACGAAGAGCTCGACCGCTTCAGTGGCCGCGGCGCCGAAGCCTACGACGACGACGAAGTCAACGAATTTCGCGAAGTACTCCTCACCCTACGCCCCGACGAGGTGGCGCCATGGGGCAGGTCGATACAACTCCGCGGCATCACCCTCCCCCAGGCCGTACGCGACGAATTCTTACTCCTTGCCGCCGAGCAACGCCAATCCACTCAGCCTCAACAATAAAACGCCGTGTTCCAGCTACTCAACTATACATTCTTCCAAAACGCCCTGATAGGCGTGGCCATAATCTCAATAGCCACCGCCATTATCGGCACATATATCATATCACGCCGCCTCGTGGCAATATCGGGAGGTATCACCCACGCATGCTTCGGAGGCCTCGGATTGGGATACTTCCTGGGGTGGAATCCCATTGTGATGGCCGGAGTATTTGCCGTTGCCTCATCGCTGGGCGTTGAATGGATGTCGAGCCGCTACAAAGTGCGCGAAGATTCAGCCATAGCCGTGGTGTGGGCCCTCGGAATGGCCGTGGGAGTACTGTTTGTGTTTCTCACACCGGGATACGTACCCGAGCTCAACACATTCCTGTTTGGCAACATCCTCACAATCACCCGTACCGACCTATGGGCCTTCGCCATCTTCACCGCCCTCCTCATCCTGCTCTTCATCGCCAAGGGGAAAGTGATTGAGGCTTGCGCATTCGACCGCGACTTCGCCCGCGTTGCCGGACTGCCTGTGCGCACCATCACACTCATCATGACCGTCATGGTGGCCATCGGAGTAGTGCTCACCATCAGGCTGGTAGGGGTGATGCTGCTGATGTCGATGCTCACTCTGCCACAGATGATAGCCGAGATTTATTGCCGCCGATTCATGCCGATGATGAGGCTGTCGGTGGCCGTTTCGCTCGCCACGTCGCTCGCCGGACTAGCATTGTCGACCGCCATCGACGTGCCTTGCTCGGCGCTGATAGTGCTGGTGATGGCCGTAGTGTTTCTGCTGGCCCGCGGCGCCAACGCCTTGCGCCAAGCGTTATAAGAAACCACATTCACACCCTATATTCTGCCACAAAAATCAGAATCACCCCCTTAAAAGTCCCCAAATTCGCAACTTTCGCACACATTTAGGGCTTTTTTTTATTTTAAATTGTCTAAATACTGTATCTTAAACACATCTCCGAGCCAACGAGAAGCATGAGCAGAGT
>CAMWOD010000220.1 GCA_947175715.1 uncultured Porphyromonadaceae bacterium | reverse complement strand
CAGCTCCGACGACATGCGCTTATCGTTGATACGTACCGACATCACTGAATTGGGATGCACACAACGATATATTTCGTTGCGTATGTTCTTCCACAAAAAGATCATGCGGTCAATCTTGGCACCTCCACTCGTCGACCCTGCGCATGCACCGAAGTACATCATCACAATAATCAATGATAGCACAAATGGTCCCCACGACTCTTGGTTAACGGCAGTGTAGCCAGTAGAAGTTAGCACCGATACTATCTGGAATACCGGGTCGATTGTAATAGACTTCCATCCAGTATATTGGCCGCGGCATAATATGGCGATTACAAATAAAACCGACATTACCAATATTATGCCTACATATACCTTAAAAACGTCGTTTTTCACAATAGCCTGCGGCTTTCCGCTTAGCGCCTGTATCAATAGCACAAAGTTGACACCTCCAAGAAACATGAATACCGTGATTACCACGTCGACATATAAGGAGTTGAAGGAGGCTATACTGCCATTGGCGGTTGACAATCCACCGGTAGAAATGGTTGAGAATGCGTGGCAAATACTCTCGAATGTATCCATCGGACCGAGCCATAGCAACACTGCGAGCATAGCTGTGAGAAATATGTACATGCCCCACAGACGCTTGGCTGTTTGGCTGATGCGAGGACGCAGCTTCTCGTGGGTGATACCGGTCACTTCGGCGTTGAACATCTGCATCCCTCCCGATGAGTTGAGCATCGGTACAACGGCCAACGTGAATAGTATAATTCCCATACCACCAATCCATTGCATGAGGCAACGCCATAGCAAAATACCTTTAGATAGGTGTTCAATCTGTGGCATTGTTGATGCGCCGGTAGTGGTGAACCCCGACATAGCCTCAAAGAATGCATCGCTCACAGAAATCGAGCCGTTGCAAAGCAAAAATGGGATCATCCCGAAGAATGAGAACACTACCCATACCTGAGCAGTGAGCAGAAACCCCTCACGTTTCCCCATTTCGGTGCGCTCGGGCTGTATCAGGGTGGTCATCAGGATACCTGCCACTACTGTGATGACTATAGCGATAGCAAATGACATGTAGTCGGGCTCATCGTATATCAGACACGTAATTAATGGTATAAGCATAAATACGGCCTCAATATACAATAGCCAGCCCATCACTCTGAGCAGCATCGGCATATTGATATACATGCGGCGTTGCTTACTACGATCCATCTTAGCGCAATTATTAAGAGAATAGACGTTCTATTTTATGAATCGACCCGGCAAGGCAGAATACCACTACTTGGTCGCCTGGTTCAATGATTGTGTTACCGGTTACGAGCATACCGTTACCGTTTCTCACAGCACCGGCTATTGTCATGTCGCGTGTGAGGTTGAGGTCTCTAATCCTTCCCTTGGTGATCTTAGAGCCCGGATTGGCTGTGAGGGTAGCAACCTCGGCATCGGCAAGTGTAAGGCATTTGCTGGTTTCGGAGTCGGCTGCAAGCATTAATTGGAATATTTTGCTTGACGCCAGCAATTTCTTATTGATTACGGTGCCAATATTGAGGCCCTCGGCCTCGGATATAAGTTGGATATTCTCAACCTCGGCTACGGTTTTTTCAACGCCAAACTCTTTGGCCGTAAGGCACGCAAGGATGTTTGTCTCAGAACTATCGGTAAGTGCTATAAAGGCATCCTGATCTTCAATACCCTCCTCAATCAGCAGCTCGTTGTCGCGACCGTCGCCATGGATTATCTCGGCGTCGGGGCATCGGTCGGCGAGCCACAGGCATCGGTTGGAGTCTTGCTCAATAATCTTGAATTTGAATTCGTCGGCTCCCATCACAGCGATGCGTACGGCGATACGGCTACCACCCATTATCATCACCTTTTTAATCTGATGCAAGGTCTTGCCACATACCTCCCGCACTTCGTCGACGTGGTCTTTGGTAGTGGTGAAAAATAGTATGTCGCCCGATTTTATGCGGTCGTCACCACGAGGTATAATAGTTTCGTGGCGGCGTTTTATGGCCGATATGTGTAGCGCCTGCTGTATTGCAAGGTCCTTGATGAGCTGACCCACTATCGGAGCATCATCGCGCACTTTTACTCCAACCACCATGATTTCTCCGTCGTTAAGCTCAAGCCAGTTGCGGGCCCAGGAACGCCTTAGCGCTGAAAGTGTCTCAGCTGCGGCAAACATTTCGGGATAAATCAAGTGGTCCACACCCAGGGCGTTGAACACTTCCACGTGTTTAGGCTGCATGAACTCGTAGTTGTCGACTCGGGCCACAGTGGTTTTTGCCCCTAAGTTTTTTGCTATCTCACATGATATTATATTGGTGGTCTCGTAGGGGGTGACGGCTATATATAGATCGCAATTGGGCACGCGGGCGCTTCTCAATGCCTCAAATGATGTGGGACTTCCCACAAGGGTCATAAGGTTGTAGTTGGAGTCGAGCGGATCAAGCTTGTTGCGGTCGGGGTCGACAAGCACAATATCCTGGGCCTCGCGGCTCAGCAGTTTTGCCAGGTGAGAACCAACGTCGCCTGCGCCCATTATCACGATCTTCATTTCTTCGGTAGTTGGTTTTGGTTTGTTGATTTTGATGATTGCTCGTTAGCAGCCTCAATAATTTTTTGAGATATTGAAGTTGCGTCAAGGCCGCATATGGCTTTAAGTTGGTCGACAGTGCCATGCGAGATGAAACTGTCGGGTATGCCTATAATTGTGAGATGACGCGATATGCCTTCATTTGTGAGCCATTCAGCCACAGCTGAGCCGAATCCACCTATCATAGCACCATCCTCAACGGTGATGATCGGGCAATTTAAACTGGCAATTTCTCGAAGCATATCCTTGTCGATGGGCTTCACAAACACGGCATCATAGTGGGCTGCGTTTACACCTTGCTCTTTAGCCATCTTGACAGCTTGAGCTACTTCGTAGGCTATTGTGCCTATCGAAATTACTGCTACATCGGTTCCCGAGGTGAGTTTTACTCCACGACCTATCTCTACCCTCTCAAATGGTAGTTCAATAGGATTTTAATGCGCATTGCAGCGAGGGTAGCGGATGGCCATAGGTCCTA
>CAMWOD010000219.1 GCA_947175715.1 uncultured Porphyromonadaceae bacterium | reverse complement strand
GGGCTGATAAGTTTTGGGATGACAAAAGTACTCTATTTTACCGAAAATGCAAAAATTTTGCCTCTAACCTTTCACAAGATGCTTCAAACTTAGCCCCAAGTCGTTGATGAAGGCTCGGAAAGGGGTTATTACAGGACGGAATGCCGATTTAACCGTGGGTGCAAACAGCGCTATCCCTCCTTTGTGACAACGTACATCCATGATGTCGTCGAGATTCACCGGCTCGCCGTCGATATGGGCTGGCCCATCGTGCTGTCGGTAAATCACCGCGGCGGGGGTTTTGAAAGTATGTATCATGGTGTTGCGGTTGATAAAACCCATGAACATGTCTACACCCAGCACAGCCGTGTCTAATGGCGTGCCGGCATGCACTACCGTCACGTCGAGCAATCCGTCGGTGATTGACGCCTCTGGAGCTATGTAGGCATTGTTGCCGTATTGCGAGGCGTTGCACACGGTCACCAGGAAGGCTTTCTCGGTGAGTATCTGCCCATTGGCCGAAATAGTATACGTCTGCGGATGATATGATATATACTCGCTTATGGCCGAGCGGATGTAGGTGAGCTTGCCTCTATGACGCTGACGAGCAAAGCGATGGCTCACCGCTGCGTCAAATCCTACGCCGAAGGTGCAGAAGAACGGGTCGCCGTTGACCGTGCCGTAGTCGGCGTTGACCACATGCAACTCGGCCACAATCTGCAACGCAAGCTTCACATCGATGGGTATACCTAAGTGACGTGCCAGCCCATTGCCCGAGCCACAGGGCACAATACCCATCGGCACACCTGTGTCGCACAAAGCCACTGCGGTTTCGTTGATAGTGCCATCGCCACCGGCGGCGATAACGCCTTGATACCCTTCATCGACCGCCTTACGGGCTAATCGGGTGGCATCGCCGGCACATGTAGTGTAGGATACGTGCAGCTCATGATCATGTAGTATACGAGCAGCGAGCTCGGCAAGGCCCTCCTTGGTCGATGTGCCCGAAATAGGGTTGATGATAAGCTCCAGCTTCATGGCGTCAGAATATCTGCATCAGCCGACGGCGACGATGCGACTTACGATAACGAGTGCGGTTGTCAGCAGCCATTTGCATCACTCCGGCAGGGGTGGATTCACACCCTATCAACTCCAGCGACTTTACAACATTGGCGTCTTGCAATGTCTCCTCGACACAGCGCAACACTCTGCTCTGCGGCTCAAACACAAGCGCCCCCGACATCTTCTCGACAAATGTCTCGCCCAGCGCACGGAGCTGCTCGTCACGCCACTCAGTGTGCCCCATCCATCCGCGCTCTTCGAGCAGGCGCGCACTACTATGAAAGGCCATAAGCATCTTCTTCCATTGCTCGGTAAGCGGAAGGTCGGCATATGTGGAATGGCGGTTGATATAACCCATGTAATCGGTCCATGCCACGGTGCCCTCAGTGAGCATTGCCAAAAGGTTGAACATATGGTCCTCACGATCAAAGGACACCGTCATGTCGGCATTGCGCAGATATTCGCGGCGGTATATACGCCCGTATTGTTGCCAGGGCAACCCAGTGCCGCAAAGCATTGGTCCCATTATATCGTAGGTGTTCATCATCGGCCGATCAAATACTCGCGACGGATCGAACTGCGGGAAAGTGAGCCAGCCGTGAGTGGAAATCAATCGCGAGCCCATCACCACCATATCGGCGTCGGTCGCCGATGCGCGCTGCCACATATATTCCAGCGAGCGCTTCTCCAGCTTATCATCCGGATTGAGAAAACCTATATATTCGCCACGAGCCGCCGCAATGCCCAAGCGGCTTATACGGTAGCGCCCTATGGATTTTGAGGTTCTGATCCATCGTATGCGGGCGTCTTTAGTACCTATCGAGCGTATCAACTCGGGGGTACGGTCGTTCGACGAGTCATCGATAATAAGCAGTTCCCAGTGCATAAACGTTTGTGCCTGAAGCGATCTGACAGCCTTCATCATCAACTCGCCATCATTGTATGACGCCATCACCATTGAGATAAGCACGTCGCTCGCCGAGGGCACCAGCGGTCCGTGCGACCACTCCCTGCGCCTCAAACGGCGGCTGCGGAGCAACCTGAGGATACGCTTATCGGTCGAATCCAAGTCATATCTCTTGCCCTCGGCCTTGAGAGCCTTTATTGTGGGATCGTGGGAGCTGAACATCGCACCTCGCATAATGCAGTCGCGATACAGCGAGTGCAACTTGAACAAGAAAAAGCACTCCGACGGGGGCACATACTTACTTAGTGTATCAATCGCCTTAATCCAGCCCCGAAAGTTCATCACCTTAGTGCCGTCGGAACCATCGTCGCCCGAAATATAGAGATGGGCGCTGGTATTGATATACATCTGCCCGTCGCGAGGCAATGTTGACACGAGCGTGATAAGATCGTGGTGAAGCGCCGTCTCCTGATCGGCGATGCAGTCAGGCACCATGAACAGCTCGTGGCGGAACAGCTTGCCACCCACTTCATGAACAAAATCGTAATTGAGCAGCCCATCGACAAAACGCGGCACACTCAGCAGTCCTGAGTAGTCGCTGTGCAGCGTGTATGTGCCACGCGAGTCGCTGCGCGAAATACCCGTACCCACCATCAGTACCTCGTCGGTCATGTTCGACGACAGCCATTTGAGCGCATCCGGGGTAAGCCTATCGCCGGCGTTGAGAAAGGTAAACCACCTCTTGGCCGATCGCTCCACGCCAATCTGACGAGCCATGGCCACCGTAGTGCGCGGTATACTTATCGTAGTGATGCGCGGATCCTGTTCCACCCAGTGCTGGGCACGCCGGGCGGTGCTGTCGACCGAACCATTGTCGACTATCACCATCTCCCATTCGCGCATAGTCTGGGCCAGCACGCTCTCTATCGTAGCATCGAGCACTGCCACCGCATCAGTCGCTATAAGAATCACACTTATCATATCAGCGCAAAATTACACCAAATTCCCAAAACGTTCAAAATATTTATTAATTTTGTGCCAAATTCATCATATGAGAACATCCCAAGAACTCGACGGCGTGAGCCTTCTGGGGCAAAACGCCACCACATACTCCACAGATTACAACCCCGATG
>CAMWOD010000218.1 GCA_947175715.1 uncultured Porphyromonadaceae bacterium | reverse complement strand
GAATAAGGATACCCTCATACCTTAGACCAAACGTCCGTCTTTCAGAATTGATAATGGTTATCGATGATTAGGAGATTACAAATTAAATCGTAATTTTGTAATCTGATATGCGCATGTGCATACGGATGTGCTAAACAACTGGTCGAGGTGCGCCAACGTAAATCTAATTGTATGGAAACATGGAGTCAACTTTCTGAAGAAGAAATTAAAATAGGTTTTGTGGCCTCATGTATTTGTGGAGCTGGAATAAATCGCTGATGACTACCTTTTAGAGATTGAGAGTTGAGAGGAACCACTGGTTATTATCAGGTGTCTGTGTCAGTGGGGGGCGGCTAAGGAGAGGATGTGGTTGATGAAGGGGGATTTGGCGGCGGTGTAGCCGTTGCGATTGTGTCGGTACTGGGGCAGTAGGTCAGCTTAAGTCTCTCGTATTCTCCGGCACTCCGGGGTGTGGGGTGGCCACCCATCCCCACGTTCGGGCTCACGCCCATCACATGGGGTTAACAACGACATCGCCGCGCCGCGGCTCAATAATAGCGTGGATCCTCCTATCCCCAGGTTGCGGTCTTCGACCTCCACCAGGGGCTATCTACAATTGCCTGCCCTCCAAGCCGTCATTCAACCTCATCAACCTCACAGCCACGTCTGAAAGGTCCGATTACTCTGATTGCCCCAATAACTCCGATAGCTCCGATAATTCCAATAGTTCTGATTATTCCGATTTCGCTTATCGGGCAGTCTTTAAAACTAAAAAAAATCCCCCGGCGGGTGGCCGGGGGTATGGTGTGCATGGGTTGTAACATCACTTTTTGGAGCCGTGGCGGCGTGTGCCGGGGCTGTTGGCCGCCGTGGATTAGCGGTAGTCGGCGAAGCGCTTCTGGAGCTTCTGGCGGGCGAAGAAGATGCGGCTCTTGACGGTGCCCAGTGGGAGGTCCATCTTCTCGGCGATCTCGTTGTACTTGTAGCCGGCGACGTGCATCGAGAATGGCACGCGGTACTCCTCGGGGAACTGGTTGATGTAGTCGGTGATCTCGCCGGCTGCGAACGAGCCCTCTGGGGTCTCCAGTCCCGAGTCCTGCGACAGGTTCAGGTGGTAGAGGTTCTCGGTCTGGTCGATGACGGTTGCCGAGCGGGCCACGCGGCGGTAGTTGTTGATGAAGATGTTGCGCATGATGGTGAACACCCATCCCTTGAAGTTTGTGTTCTCGGTGTACTTGGCCTCGTTGTCGAGGGCCTTGAGCGTGGTGTCCTGGAGCAGGTCGTAGGCGTCGTCGCGGTTCGATGTGAGCATGAATGCGAAGTTGAGCAGGTTTGACTGCAGGCTCATCAGGTTGTTTTGGAATGAAGTGTTACCCATGACTTTTGTATTTTTAGTGATGTTTTTGATTCAGTTTAGTTGAAGCGTCGCCGTTGTGTTTCGATAGTGTTACAAAACGATTACGATGCAAATATACGGCTGTGAAAACTCACCGACAAAATATTTTGCGTTAAAAGATGTTAACACGTTACAGAAAAGTTACAGCGATTTTGTAACACGCATATACACAGCGATATACAAAACAGTGCAAAAATGCTCTAAAAACTGGAAAAATCCTCATTTTTCCAAAAATAGCCTTACGACGACGGCGGTTCAGTCATCACAACCGTGTTACAATTGCTGTAACAATAGCTGTAACATCCCTTGTGGTATTGTAACATCTTATCGACATGACATCGTGCCTCCGGCACTCCGGGGTGTGTGGGCTGTCACCCATCCCCACGTTCGGGCTGACGCCCATCACGTGGGGTTCGGTACAACATCGCCGCTCTGCGGCTCTCTCAAACTCCGCAACCTCTGCAGTGGCCTCGGGTCATGTCGCGCCACAAATCTCCATGGCTGCGTAGCTGCCGGTCTATGTGTCAGCTGGAATCGAGATATAATACCTATCAGACCTATCGGACGATTCGGACTCGGATGATAGTGGAGTCGCAGCGCGACGATATAGTACCGAACCCCGTGTGAAGGGCTTTAGCCCGAACGCGGGGAAGCAGAGCATGAAAATGACAATGGAGTGCCGAAGGCATGATGTCGTGGTGGCAGGCAAAGACCTGCGGCGCTGTCGCAGCACGTTGTCGCAGATGCTACGCATCGCGCCAATCCAGCGTGTTGTTGCCGCTCTGCGGCTCGATGAGTGAAGGGTTGATGGGGTTGAGTTGGCGGGGGTGTGTGATTTTTTTGTAACTTTGGAGGGTCGGAGAAGGAGTCGCCGGAAATTTCTGCAGCCCTCGAATCGACATTTGACATTATGAGTTGGATAATTCTCGTATTGGCGGGATTGATGGAGGTGGGATTTACATTCTGCCTCGGTAAAACGAAAATGGCAGTAGGTCATGAGCTTGCTCTGTGGTGGACGGGGTTTCTGCTGTCACTTGGAGCGAGCATGTTGTTAATGGCCAAGGCGGCCGAGAAGCTCCCCCTGGGCACTGTATATCCAGTATGGACTGGTATCGGGGCTGTTGGCGCTGTAGTGGTAGGCATTCTGTTTTTCAACGAGCCTGCCACCTTTTGGCGTATATTTTTTATTACGACACTGATATTGTCGATCATCGGACTTAAAGTGATGGCGTGATGTATAGGAGGATGCGACGTTTTAAGCAAGAACTACCCATTGAGGAGTCAAAGAGAATTTTGCTCAGAGGCAAGGAGTGCGTGCTTGCCGTAGGTGGTGACGACAATTACCCCTACGCTGTGCCTATCAACTATGCATACGATGGTGGCGACCACATCTATCTACATTCGGCCACTGCTGGACATAAGATTGATGCTATCTGCCGCAATCCCAAGGTTTCGCTTTGCGTAATCGACAAGGATGAAGTTGTGCCCGAGGAGTTTACCACCTACTTCCGTAGTGTCATCGTATTCGGCCACGCTCGATTGCTTGAAGATGAGGATGAAAAGATAGAAGCGTTAAGGGCTTTGACGGACAAATACATTCCAGGCATCGATCCTACCGATGAGATAAACCGATTTATCAAGGTTGTATCAATAATCGACATCTCCATCGACAAGATTACTGGCAAAGAAGCCAAGGAATTGATGATGCAACACAATAATATATATAACGC
>CAMWOD010000217.1 GCA_947175715.1 uncultured Porphyromonadaceae bacterium | reverse complement strand
GCTTCGGCTCAGATGTTTACTACTGATCCATCGCCTGTTCAAAACTCCACGAAGAATGTAAAAATCATTTTTGATGCCCAGAAATCGGGCGTCGCAGGTCTTAAGGGCCTCACTGGCTCACTCTATGCACATATCGGTGTGTCGACCGACAAGCACCCTGACACATGGGCTTTCACACCTACTACATGGAACAAAAACAGCGCTGACAATGAGTTTAAGCAGGTAAGTGCAGATAAGTATGAAATGGTGATCGCCGACATGCACCAGTATTTCAGCGTGCCCAGCGATGAGAAAATCATACGTCTTTGCGTCATTGCCCGCAAGCCTTCGGCCAACAATAGCTCTACCGACCAAACTTCTGACCAGTTTATCGACGTGGTTGCCGACGGTTTCGCGATGACTTTCGACCACAATCTCGAGACTACCGTTATCACCAGTCCTACCACTTATACCTTCACAGTGGCTACATCACAAGCTGCCACAATAGCGCTAAAGGTGAATGGATCGCAGATTGCCACTGCTAACGGTACAAAACTCACCAAGGACTACTCTTTCACCTCGCAGGGCAGCTACTTGGTTGAAGCAACAGCCACCAACGGTAGTGAGACTCTGACAGAGTCGTACAATATACTCTACATCCCCACATCACCTCAAGCCAACTATCCTGGTGGTGTACCTAAGATGGGTCCGGTGGTAAATGCCGACGGTTCGGTGACCTTCTGCCTCGCAGCACCAAGAAAATCGACAGTGATGATCGTGGGCTCTTGGGATAACTACGCTACCCTCGACAGCCGCATCATGTCGTATCAGGACTACAACGGTTGCCGCTACTTCTGGACGACTGTGACTGGGCTTGATCCCAACACCGATTACAACTATTACTTCAATGTAGATGGTGTAACCAACGTAGGTGACCCCTATGCCCGCCTGTCGCTCGACTGCTATAGCGACAAGTGGTTGCCAGCTGACGTGTTCCCCGACCGTCCCAAATACCCCTATGCCCTCTTTGAGGACCGCCAGGTGTCGGTACACCGCAGCAACTTCGCTCCCTATAAATGGCGTGTCACCAATTTCGAGATACCTCAACACGATCACCTTTTGGTGTATGAGATGCTGATCCGCGACTTTACCGGCACCGAAGGCGCCAACGAGGGTAACGGTACATTCGCTAAGGCTATTGAAAAAATCCCTTACCTTAAGGATCTTGGCATAAATGCTGTAGAGCTGATGCCCGTGATGGAGTTTAACGGCAACAACTCTTGGGGCTACAACACCAACTTCTACTTCGCACTCGATAAAGCATATGGTTCACCTGTGGAGTTCAAGCAGTTTGTCGACGCATGCCACGGTGCGGGTATAGCAGTGATACTTGATATCGTGTTTAACCACTCCGACGGTTTGCACCCTTGGTATCAGATGTACCCCGTTGGCAACAACCCATTCTACAATGCTACAGCTCCTCACGATTGGGGTGTGCTCAACGACTGGAAGCAAGAGAGCCCTGTGGTACAGCAGCAGTTTAAGGATGTACTTCAATGGTGGATGAAAGAATACAATGTCGACGGCTACCGTTTCGACCTTGTGAAGGGTCTTGGCACCCAGTATGGTTCGACCGACGGTTATAACGCTTCGCGTATTCCCGTGATGAAAGCTTTCCACGCCGCAATTAAGGAGATTAAGCCCAACGGTATTCACATTAACGAGTTCCTTGGCGACTATAATGAGGAAGTTCAGTATGCCAACGACGGCCAGATAGGCTGGAACAATCAGAACGGCAATGCTCAGGCATGGGCCAAGGGTGCCGGTACTCCAAACCTTAATTACTTCTCGGCTGTAAACTGCTCACGTCCCTGGGGTGGTGTAATCAGCTATCTTGAGAGCCATGACGAGGAGCGCGTAGGATATGTGGCCAAGTCGCAAGGTTCGGCAGCAGTGAAGAATTCTATGACATTCAATATGCAAAATCTTTCTTCGCTTGCCGCACAGCTTCTCATGACCCCCGGCCCGCAGATGATTTGGCAATTTGGCGAATTTGGTGATGACCAAACCACCAAGAACTCATCGGGCAATGATACTGATCCCAAGAAAGTAAATTGGAACTATCTTAATGACCCCGACCGCGCAGGATTGCAAAACAACTATAAGGAGTTGCTCACTTTGCGCCGCGACAACCCCGAGCTCTTCAATCAGGGTGCAGGTACTATCAACTTCTCTGGCTCAGTTCAGCGCCAAGCTCAATTTGTGTCGGGCAACAAGGAGGTGGTAGTTCTCATCAACCCCTCACAGTCGGCTCGTAACATCAGCTTCACTCCTCAGCGCATGAGCGCTTCGGCTTACCAGGTTATTTCTCACTCGGTTGGTACTGCTAAGCCCGTTCTCACCGCCAATGGTGCCCAGCTTACTGCCTCTATACCTCCTCGCTGCTACGCTGTGTTCGCTTCAAATGCCGTTGCTGGTGTTGACGATATTGTAGCTGATGCAGTAGATAGCAATGCTGTTTACGGTGGACAAGGTGAAATCATCGTTAATGGCGATGCTTCAGCAGTAGAAGTATACAACATTGCCGGTCAGCGTCAAGCTTCGCTCCAAGTACCTGCCGGTATTTACATCGTGCGTTTCGCCGATGGAACTACAACCAAAGTAGTTGTAAAATAAGATAAAACAGTCCTAATAATAAAGGCCGCAGCCCCTCTCGGAGTTGCGGCCTTTATTATAGACATGAATGTTAGCGCTCGATAGGTAAGCCGTGGGCGTCCCAAGACAGGATGCCTCCATCCATATCCACTACTTTATATCCGTGCTTTGAGAGATATCGTGCTGCGTCATTGCTGCGACGACCGCTACGGCAATAGATATAGATGGTCTTTGATTTATCCAGGTCTTTAGCTTTCAGCTTGAAGATGTCGTTATCAAGCCAATCAATCAGGTGCGCTCCGGCAAGATGACCCTCGGCAAATTCATCAGGTTTGCGCACATCGAGTAGATATGCCTTGGGGTCGGTGGTTAATCTTGACTGAAACTCTTCGGGCGAAATCACGTCGATTTCGGGATTATTAGCTTTGATTTGACAACACGACATAAATAGTGAAGCTATAATTGAAAATATTC